>VFZP01000015.1 GCA_016871115.1 Acidobacteriota bacterium | reverse complement strand
GCAGCCGCGTCGATCTCGACTACTTCGCCGCCCGTTGGCGCGCCTCCGGCATCGCGGCCCTGCACGTCGCGGCCTGGCACTTCTTCGATTCCGATCCGCAGAAAGACGAATACCTCCGCAAGCTCATCGAAGCTTGCCATCGCCAAGCCATCCTCGTTTATGCATGGATCGAATTCCCGCACCTGAGCGAGCGATTCTGGCACGAACATCCGGAGTGGCGCGAGAAAACGGCGATCGGCCAGGACGCGCATCTCGACTGGCGGCGGCTGATGAACCTCCGCGACCCGGACTGCGCGCGCGCCGTCGCTGCTGGTACGCATGCGCTGTTCAACCGCTTCGACTGGGACGGCATCAATCTCGCCGAACTGTATTTCGAATCGCTCGAAGGCGCCGACAATCGAGCACGCTTCACGCCGATGAACACGCGCGTGCGCGATGAGTTCCGCGCCGCGGCGGGCTTTGATCCCGTGGAGATTTTCGGCGGCTCGCGGCGCGGCGACGCGGCCGCCTCGCGCCAGTTTCTCGATTGGCGCGCCGCGCTTGCCCAGCGCCTGCAGGAAGACTGGATCGCCGAGATGGAACGCGTCCGCGCAAGCCATCCGCACCTGGGCCTGGTCCTCACTCATGCGGACGACCGCTACGACACGCGCATGCGTGACCTCATCGGTGCAGACGCCTCGCGCCTGTTGCCGCTGCTCGATAAGCACGATTTCCCGTTCCTGATCGAAGACCCTGCCACCACCTGGCACCTGGGCCCAGAGCGCTACCCCGAGATCGCCCGCCGCTACGAGCCGCTCACGCCGCGCACCGGCAAGCTCGCCATCGATATCAACATCGTGGAGCGCTACCAGGACGTCTATCCCACCAAGCAACAAACAAGTACGGTATTGTTTCAGCTTGTAAACCTCGCCTCGCGTGCCTTTGCCCGCGTGGCGGTGTACTTTGAAAACTCGATTCTGAATCCGGACGTTCCTTTGCTCGCCGCGTCGGCCGCAGTGCCGGACCGGGTGGAGCGCACGGGGCGAAAGACGATCGTTGAGTCGACCCGTCCGCTGGGAGTGCCGTCCAGCGTCGCGGTGAATGTGAACGGGCGGGCCTGGCCGTTCTGGGACGGCAAGATGGCGTGGCTTCCGGCTGGCTCACACGTGGTGGAACCCGCACCCGCCGCGCCGCCGATTCGTTTGCTCGATTTCAACGGCCGGTTGCGCACCATCGATCTGCACTCTTCGGGCTTCGAGTTCTCCTACAGCAGCGACGCTCGCGCGTGGGCACTACTCGATGAAGTGCCTGCCTCGGTAGAGGTGGACGACCGCGCGATGCCGGCCGTACGCCAATTGGCGTTGCCGCGCGGGCAGCATCTGGTGCGAGTCGTGGCCGGTGGGCTTGCGCGGAAGGCCGATTAGGACCGCCGCCGGCGTCGTGCAGTTCCGCGCGCGATGAACTCCGCGCCTGTCATCGCTCACGCAGATGGCAAAGCGAGTGGCGGTTTGCTGGGGAAAATCGTGCTCCAACAAATTCTCCCCAATATGGTTTTACGCTGCTCTCAGAGTGGGTGCTATTCTCACGGACTGCCAGACATGAGTGCTCCCTCATCCGCCTTCGACGTGGACTTCGGCCACAACGAACCAGCGGCTTCTCCCAACTCGGCTGATGTGCTGGCCAAACTCACCCACGAACTGGCCCAGCCGCTTGAGACGATTCAATCGATCGCCTACTATCTGCGCATGGTGTCTCCGAAGGACGACCAGCGCACGCAAGACCACTTGAAGCGGATCGAAGAGGTTGTTCTTTCGATGAACGGCACACTGAATGACGCCGTTCACTACCTGCGGGAGGCGCCGTCCAACCCGCAGGTGGTCGATCTGCACGAACTGGTGACCGAGGCGCTGGCTGAACGCGCCGCAAGTCGTCCCCCGGAGTTTCGCGTCCACTTTGCTCCGGGCTTGGCGCTGATACGCGCCGACGTCGGTCAGGCTCGCCACCTCATTCGCAGCCTGGTAAATACGTTCCATCGCATGGCCGGCCGGTGCCACGAGGTGTTCATTCGCAGCGCCGTGGAGGCCGGCCGCGTGTGCCTGGAGTTTTCTTCGCCGGACCTGCCCTCATCGTCAGAGGAAGTGCGGCAGTTGTTTGAGCCGTTCGGCTGCGGATTTGCCGGCGGCGCGGGCCTGGCGCTGGCCAGCGCGCGGCACATTGTGGAGATGAACGGCGGGCGCATTTCGGCCCGGTCTGACAACGGGCGTGACTTATCCCTGCGCGGCGACTTTCCCGTGGCCGTCTAGCTGGAGCCGCGTCCGAAGCCATTCGGTGAGCGCCGTGGGGGCGTACTGGGGCACCTGCGCCTGGAAGACCGGTTTGCTGGCCAGCCAGCGCGCCGGCAAACCTGGCCATGGAATCGCGCGGTCTCGATGCAGTACGACAAACGCATCGGCCCGGTCGAGAAATCGCCGGGCCGAGTCTTTCATGTCGTCCACGGCGAAATCCAGCACGGCGATGTACACGTCGGGCACCAGGAAATTCAACACGCTGTTGGATTCAATCAGCGTGTTTTCGCCGAGCGCGAGAATGCGGCGAAGCGAGGGGATGCCCTCGGCGAGTTCACCTTGCCGCGTACGCAACCAGAAGGAGCGATGCGCGCCGGCGGCCAGGTAACGGCCACTGTCGTTGAGGCTCGGTTCCTGCGCTTCGCTTAGCGCGTAGGGATGTTTGCCCGCGTCGGCGCAGCCGCAATCTGTGCCGTCGGCCGAACAGCGCCCGTGGCCGTGCTGCGTGATCTTGACCGCGTGCCAGTTCGACTGGGGCAGCGAGCGAAGGATGCCTTCCATCACCGCTGTTTTGCCGATATTGCGGCTATGGCCGCCCACCACCACGATCATCGGCGCCGCTCCAAACCCCGTGCATTTGACGTCCGTGTAGGGCGAGCTTTAGCTTGCGGCGGACTTGAGTCCGCCCCTTTCGCCGGTGCACGACTGCGGAGAAGGCAGGGCTTGCCCAAAGGGTTGTCTCTCGAGAGCTTGCGCGGGATTTCATTCCTGCCGGCGAAGCAGAAATTCAACACCTGATTTATCAGCAATCTTGCACTGCCGGACAGGGCGGACTGAAGTCCGCCGCAAGCTAAAGCTCGCCCTGCACGGACGCCGAGCGCACGGGGTTTCCGGACTTCCATGACGGGCCACCGCGGCCCGCGTTCCGCTAAAGCGTGCAGCACTCCCGCCGCCAAGCGCTGAATCCTCATCCCCGCTTCTCCGCCTCCATCGCCTCAATCCGCGCAACCAACTCCCGCACCTGCTTGCGCAACTCCGGCACTTTCCCCAGCGCGGCGAGCTGGCCGAGATACTCGCGCAGCGGACGCGCCGGCGTGCCCCACATCACCTCGCCCGCCCGCACGATCTTCGACGTGAGCACACCTGCGCCGGACCCCAAGACCGCGCGCGACTCAACGCGCGCCTTGTCGCCAATGCCCACTTGCCCGCCGATGATCGCGTAGTCTTCGATCACCACCCCACCCGCAAAGCCCGTCTGAGCCGCGATCACTACGTGTTTCCCCACCTGGCAGTTGTGCGCGATGTGCACGAGGTTGTCGAGTTTGGCCCCTTCGCCGATCACCGTAACGCCCATCGTCGCGCGGTCGATACACGAGTTCGCGCCGATCTCGACATCATTGTCGATGCGTACGGTACCGATCTGCGGGAACTTCTCGTAGCGTCCATCCACCATCTGAAACCCGAAGCCGTCTGCGCCGATCACGACTCCGGCATGCAGCGTCACGCGGTCTCCGAGAGTCACCCCGCGAGAGAGCGTCACGCGTGGGGCCAGGCGACAACCTGCGCCAACGCGCACGTCTGCGCCGATGGAACAACCCGCACCGATCGCCGTGCCGTCTCCAATACGCGCGCCGGCGCCGATCGTGACATGCGGCGCGATCGAAACGCTGAGACCCAACTCCACGCGTTCGGCGATCACGGCCGAGGGATGGATGCCCGCCATTGGCACTTCGGGCGGATGGAACGCGCCGATCACGCGCGCAAACGCCGCGCGTGGATCCTTCACGCGGATTAGCGCCACGGCTGTCGACGCGCCGGCAAAATCGAGTGGCACCAGCAGGCAGCCCGCGCGTGCCGTGGCCGCGAGTTCGGCGGCGCGTTTGCCATAAGCGAACGAAATCTGATCCGCTGCCGCGCTGTCCACCGGCGCCACGCCCGTCAACTCGTGCGTGGAATCGCCTTCCACGCTCGCGCCGAGCAGCGCCGCCATGTCGCCCGCAGTCATTCGTCTAGTATCATACGGTGTGATGCCAGTGGACCCTTCGGCGTCGGTTGCGCCGACGGCGCGCATCCATTCCGATGCCCGGATCGGCCCGCGCACGGTGGTGGGTGAGTATTGCGTGATTGAACAAGACGTGGCGATCGGCGCGGACTGCGTGCTGGAGCCATACGTATTTGTGAAGCGCTGGACCACGCTCGGCGACGGCAACCAGATCTCCGTGGGCACCGCGCTCGGCACCGATCCGCTCGACAAGAACTTCACGGGCGAACGCAGCTATCTTATCATCGGCCACCGCAACAAGATCCGCGAGCACTACACGATTTCGCGCGGCACGCAGCCGGAATCGTCCACGATCATCGGCGACGACAACTACATCATGACCAGCGGCCACATTGCGCACAACAGCGTACTGGGCAACCAGATCACCGTGGCCAGTTGCGCGCTGGTGGCGGGCTATGTGACCATCGCAGACCAAGCGTTCATTTCAGGCGGTGTGGTGATTCATCAGTTCTCGCGCATCGGCCGCTTGGCGATGATCGGCGGTAATGTGCGCGTGAATCAGGACGCGCCGCCGTATTTTATGTATGGGCGTTTCGACATTGAGCCGGTCGGTTTGAATCGAGTAGGCTTGCGGCGCGCAGGGTTTTCGCGAGATGATCAGTCGGCGATCAAGGAGGCGTATAGATTGTTGTATCGCAGCAGCCTTCCGTTGGCTCAGAGTTTGCTCCGAATCGAGGCTGAGATCGACAACGCCCACGCACGGGATCTGGTTCAGTTTGTCCGGTCCTCCAAGCGCGGCATCTGCCGCCCGAAGCGCCACCATCAGCAGCGCGGGGAAGCCGTCGAGGAATGATGCGTCTTTTCGTAGTCTCGATCGGGGCCGCTCTCTTGCTGCCCGCGCAACCGCTCACGCTGGAACAAGCGGTGGAGTGCGCCGCACGCAACTACGGCGCCGTGAAGGTCTCCACGGAACAATCGTCGGCTGCGGCGGCCGCGATCGGGTTCGCGCGTACCGCGTACTTACCGAAAGTGGACGGACTTGCGCAAGTGAACCGCGCCACCCGCAACAACGTGTTTGGCATATTGATGCCGAACAGCGTGATCATGCCCATCAGCGGTCCGCCGAATCCGGAGAACTCCGCCACGAACGTCTGGGGCTCGGCCGTGGGCGTCCTGGTTTCGTGGGAGCCGTTCGATTTTGGTTTGCGGCAGGCACAAGTGGATGTGGCGCAGGCCGGGCGGCGCCGCGCGGATGCCGCGGTGGAGCGCACGCGCTTTGACGTGAGTGTCGCCGCGGCCGATGCGTTCCTCACAATTCTCGCCGCGGAGCAAACCGTCGAGGCCGCGAAGGCCGGCGTGGAGCGCGCGCGGACGCTGAGTGGATTGGTAGCCGCCCTGGTGAAGGCGGATCTGCGTCCCGGGGCCGATGCGTCGCGGGCTCACGCGGAGTTGGCGATAGCGAAGACCCATCAGATCCAAGCGGAGCAAGCCGTGGAAATGGCGAAGGCAGCGCTGCGGCAGTACGGCGTGAATGCGGTAACGGTGGATGCCGGCAAGTTGCTGGAGCCTCCGCCGGGCGACGCTATCAGTTCGATGGGCAGCCAGGAGAATCATCCGGCGATGCGCGAGCAGCAGGCCGCCCTGCAGGAGTCCGCCGCGCGGATGAAGGTGCTTGACCGCTCGTACTTCCCCAAGTTCAACCTGCAGTCAGGTCTCTACGCGCGCGGCACGGGCGCGAATCCGGACTTCAGCACGTCCGGAGGCCTGGTGGGGCTCGGCCCGAATATTCACAACTGGGGCGCGGGCTTCTCGGCCACACTGCCCTTGCTCGACTTCAAGATTCTACGTGAAAAGCGAGCCATCGAAAGCGCGCAGGCGTGGGCCGAGACTGCCCGTGCCACCCAAATTGGGCAAGATCTCGATGCACGCCAGGCCCGTGCCCAAGCGATGTTGAACGGCTCGCTCCGCGTGCTGGCGAACTTGCCGGTGCAGATTGAGTCAGCCCGAACGGCGGAAACGCAGGCTACGGCGCGTTACCGCGCTGGTCTCGGCACACTGGCCGAAGTCGCCGATGCGCAGCGCCTGGTTACACAATCGGAGATCGATTTGCGCCTGGGCCGGCTCGCCGTTTGGCGCGCACACCTCGCACGCTCGGCCGCGCATGGCGATCTGGGGCGGTTCCTGGCGATGGTGAAACCGTAATGTGGCTCGTTATTGGCGCGTTGCGGCGGCCCATCACGGTGATTGCCGCGGTGATCGCCCTGGTGTTGACCGCTTGGCTCGCCGTGGAGCGCATGCGGAAGGATATCTTCCCCGAAGTGGGTGCGCCTACCATCTATGTATCTCAGCCGTACGGCGGCATGGATGCGGCGCAGATGGAAGGTTTCCTCACTTACTATTACGAGTATCACATCCTGTATGTGACGGGCATCGAACACGTCGAGTCGAAGAACATTCAAGGCGCGGCGCTCATCAAACTGGTCTTCCATCCCGGCACCAACATGGAGCAGGCGATGTCGGAGGTGGTGGGCTACGTCAATCGCTCACGCTCGTTCATGCCGCCCGGCGCGGTGCCGCCGTTCATCACGCGGTTTGACGCGGGCAGCGTCCCGGTGGGGCAACTCGTGTTCAGCAGCCCGACGCGGCCGCCCGCGGAGATGCAGGATTTTGCCCTGAATCGCGTGCGCCCCCTCTTTGCCACGCTTCCCGGCGTTTCGGCGCCGCCCCCGTTTGGCGGCAACCAACGTACCATCGTTGTGCGCGCAAACCCGGACAAACTGCGCCAATACAACATGTCGCCGGATGAAGTGATCGGGGCGGTGAATCGCGCCTCCACGGTGATTCCATCAGGGAACGTGCGCATCGGCGATCTGAACCGGATTGCGAATACCAACGCCGTGATCGGCGGTAACTTCCAGGAGTTAATGGACGCGCCGATTCGGCCCGGCGTCTACGTGCGCGACGTGGCGGCGGTAGAGAACGGTACCGACGTGATTACCGGTTACGCGCACTCGAACGGCAAGCGCACGGTCTACATGAACGTCACCAAGCGTAGCGACGCGTCGACGCTCGACGTCATCGCCGCGGTCCGCGCCAACCTGCCGAAGATGAAGGCCGCGGTGCCGGATGACGTTGACGTGAGGCTGGAGTTCGATCAGTCCGGCTACGTGCGCAACGCGCTGCGCAGCCTGGTGAACGAGGGGCTCCTCGGCGCACTGCTCACCGGCCTCATGGTGTTGATCTTCCTGCGCCACTGGCGTTCGGCGCTGATCGTTGTCCTCACCATTCCGTTCTCGCTGCTGGGCGCGGTGGTGGGCTTGTGGTTTGTGGGCCAGACCATCAACATGATGACGCTCGCGGGCCTGGCGCTCGGGGTCGGCGTGCTGGTGGATGAAGCTACGGTGGAAGTGGAGAATATCCACGCGCATCGCGCCACGGGTCTGAACGCCGCGCGGGCCGTGCGCGAGGCCTGTAGCAAGACGGCGCTGGCGCGGTTCATGTCAATGCTCGCCGTACTGGCGGTCTTCGTGCCGTCGTTCTTCCTGGCCGGCGTGGCGCGTCAACTCTTCGTGCCGCTGTCGCTCGCCGTTGGCTTTGCGATGGTGTCTTCGTATATCCTCTCCAGCACGCTGGTTCCTGTGCTGTCGGTGTGGCTGATGAAAGCCGGCGCCGCCGCGCACGAAACCGAAGCGCCGGGCGGCGGCTGGTATCGCCGCTACGCCGAGGCGGTGGTGAAGGCGCGGTGGGTGGTGGCGCCGCTCTATCTTGCCGGCGCCGCGCTCGTGGTGTGGCTGTTCCTGCCCAGCCTTGGGCGCGAGTTGTTTCCGCCCGCCGACGCGAACCAATATCAG
The DNA here is from genome assembly GCA_016871115.1 of Acidobacteriota bacterium. Lineage (GTDB taxonomy): Bacteria > Acidobacteriota > Terriglobia > Bryobacterales > Bryobacteraceae > VFZP01. Next base: position 25,951 of record VFZP01000015.1, on the reverse strand, counting down.
ATTCGGCTGCGCGCCAAAGCGGGCACGCGCATTGAGCGCACCGAGCTCGTGACGTTGAAAGCCTTAGACGTCGTGAAGGCCGAGACCGGCGTGGACAAAATCGCCATCTCGACCGCGTTCATCGGCGTGCAACCGCCCAGCTATCCCATTAACCTGGTGCACCTGTTCACCAGCGGTCCGCATGAGGCCGTCCTGCGCTTTGCGCTCAAAGATAGCGTGATGCTGCGTGGCGATGCGATGAAGGAAAAGCTGCGCGCCGCGCTCACTTGCGCCCTGCCGGACGTGCGCATCGCGTTTGAAGAAGCCGACATCGTGGGCCAGGTGCTGAGCTTCGGCTCGCCTTCGAAAATCGAAGTGGCCGTGCAAGCGCCGCAGATTGCTTTGGCGCGCGACCATGCCATCAAGGTCCACCGCGAACTCACGGAGATCCGCGAGCTGCGCGACCTGCAGCAGGTGCAGGCGCTCGACTACCCCTCGCTCGATATCAAGATTGACCGTGACCGTGCCGGCCAGTTCGGCCTTACCACCTCGAACGTCGCGCGCAGCGTGATGGCTGCCACCTCCTCCAGCCGCTTCGTGGATGCGAACTACTGGCGCGATCCGGTCTCGGGCAACGGCTTCCAGATTCAAGTGGAGATTCCGCAGCACCGCACGCAGTCGATTGACGATCTGCGCGAACTCCCGGTGATGAACAGCGGCGCGGCGCGTCCACTGCTGGGCGACGTGGCTGAAATCAAAACCGGCACCACGTTCGGACAGGTGGAGCGCTACAACATGCAGCGCGTGGTGAGCTACACGGCCGATGTGGTGGGTGTGCCGCTTGGCGCCATCGCGCCGCGCATCCGCGCCGCCGTTGCGAAAGCGGGCGAACCGCCGCGCGGTGTCACAGTGGCGCTACGCGGGCAGATTCCACTGCTTGAAGAAACGCTCGCTGGACTCGAGCGCGGGTTGCTGCTTTCCATCGCCGTTGTATTTCTGTTGCTGGCCGCGAACTTCCAATCGTTCCGCCTGGCGCTGGCGGCGCTGCTGGCCGTGCCGGGGGCGCTGGCCGGCGTGGTGCTGGCGCTGTGGTTCACGGGCACGACTCTGAATGTCCAGTCGTATCTCGGCGCGATTATGGCCGTCGGCATCGCGGTCGCCAACTCGATCCTGATGGTGACGTTCATGGACCTGGCGCGGCACGGCGGAGCCACGGTGGAAGACGCTGCCGCCGAAGGGGCGCGCGGACGTCTCCGGGCAGTGGTGATGACGGCCGCCGCAATGATCGCCGGCATGATTCCGCTCGCCCTGGCGCTGGGCGAAGGCGCGTCGCAAAGCGCGCCGCTCGGCAAGGCCGTGATCGGCGGTCTGCTGTTTGCCACCATCGCCACGCTCACTGTCCTGCCTGCCGCCTACGCACTGCTGCAACCGCGCCAAGCCGCGCTATCGCCCTCTCTCGATCCCGATGACCCTGCGAGCCGCGACTATGAAACTGCTTAGCTGCTTCACGATCTTCTCCTTGCTCGCCGCCGCGCAGCAGGCCGCGACGGTGGAAACCGCCACCGTGGTGTCGCAGAACATTTCCCGCAAGAGCCGCGTGCCGGGCGAACTGCTTCCCTACATGCGCACGCTGCTCCATGCGCGCGTGAGCGGCTTCGTGGAGACGATTGAAGTAGACCGCGGCAGTGCTGTGAAGAAAGGCCAAACGGTCGTTCGTCTCGGCGCGCCTGAACTTGCCGCGCAGATTGCCGAGACCGAGTCGAAGGCCCAGGCTGTAGAATCGCAACGCGCCACCGCCGAAGCCCAACGCGTCGCTGCGCAGGGTACCTACGAGCGCCTCAAGACAGCGTCAGAAACCCCGGGCGTGGTCACGGCGAACGAAGTGCAGATCGCGCAAAAAGCTGTGGATGCGATCGATGCGCAGATTCGCGCGCTCAACGCCTCGGCCGCTTCGGTGCGCGCCGCCGTCGCGCCGCTCCGCGAACTGCAGGCGTACCTTGAGATCAAGGCGCCGTTCGACGGCATCGTCACCGAACGTCACGTGCATCCGGGGGCGCTCGCCGGGCCCGCGTCCGGACCGCTCGTCACGCTGGAGCAGCACGGTATGCTGCGGCTGCTTGCCGCGGTGCCTGAAGCTGACACCGCGGTGATCCCGCGCGGCGCGGCGGTGAGTTTCAAGGTCCCCGCGCATCCGGGCCAAACGTTTTCTGGAACTGTGGCGCGCACGGGCCGCTCGCTCGATGCAAAGACGCGCACGATGCCCGTCGAACTCGACGTGGCGAACCGCAACGGCACACTCGCGCCGGGCATGTACGCCGATATCGAATGGCCCGCGCGCCGCTCCGGCGCATCGCTTCTCGTGCCTGCCACCGCCATCGCCACCACCACCGAGCGCAGCTTTGTGATCCGCGTGTCGAACGGAACGGCCGAATGGGTGAACGTCGCCAAAGGCGCCGCGGCAGGCGAACTCGTCGAAGTCACCGGCGCATTGTCGGTGGGCGATGTGGTGGTGAAGCGCGCCACGGACGAAATCTGGAATGGCGCGCCGTTGAACGTGAAGTAGCGCGTCAGGCCGGGCGCGGGTAGAGCGGCGAATACTGAATCATCGCTTCCCGCCGTGTGAGCCGCCCGCTCGCCACCCACTTCTCGCCGCGTTCTGCCAGATGCGCGATCATGCGCCCGCGCCACTTCCGCAGTTCCGCTTCATGCGGCGTGCTCGGCGCGAGGTCCTGCAATTCGGCCCGATCCTTCGCCAGATGAAACAACTGCTCCTGGTCATCGAGCGCGTGGTAGATGTACTTCCACGCGCCGTCGGTGAGCGCGGTCCACTGGTTCACCTTGTCGTAGCAGACGCCGTGTTCAAGGTCAATAAACTCACGCCAGCCCGACGTCTTGCCGCGCGCCAGATCCAGCATGGACCGTCCGTCGATGGGGCGCTCCGGCCTTGCGCCCGCGGCGTCCAGGGACGTGGCAAAGATGTTGCGCAACTCCGCCGGCTGCGCCAGCGCCTGCCCGCGCGGCTCCGACACCAGACCTTTGGGCCAGCGCATCAACATCGGAACGCGCGCCGAGGCTTCGTAGGCGTAAGACTTGGGCCACAAGTGATGATCGCCCGTCATGTCGCCATGGTCCGACGTGTAGACGATCAGCGTGTTCTCCAGCATCCCGCGCCGCTCCAATGCTTCGAGAATCCGCCCGATCTGCTCATCGATGAACGAGATGGACCCGTAGTAACCCTAGCGCGAAGTCCGGATCTCAGCGTCCGGCATCCGCCCGCGCCAGATGTCGTTCTTGTCGCTGTTGCGCTGCGCAAAGCGTTCGGCCCATTTACCTGCCTGCGCCTTAGGTAGCGCCGCCTCGCGATACTTGTCCATCCACCGCTGCGGCGGGTCGTACTGACTGTGCGGGCGCGCGAACGACACCTTCAGGAAGAACGGCTCACGCCGCTGGTAGCCGTTGATAAACTCCGTGGCGGCGCGTCCGGTCCACCCCGTGGGATGGAGCCGCTCGGGCAGCACGTAGGGCTTGGCGTTATAGTGGTGGAACCTCACGCCCGTTGCGTCGGGATCGAGTTGCGGTGCTTCCGAATAAAACCACCAGCGATAGTCGCTGCGGAAGTCGATCGACTCGCTGCGTCCGCTTTCATCGAGCAGCGCGCCGTGATAGCCGTGCAAGTTGCGCTGCGGTGTGTAGTGCAACTTGCCGATCGCGTACGTGTAATAGCCCGCGCCTGCCAGTGCCATAGGCATCTCGTACGGATACCGGTTGGCCACGCGCCCGTATGCCAGCATGCCGTGATTCCAAGGCGACAGACCGGTTAGCAACCCGGCGCGGCCGGGCGTGCAGGTGGGCGTCGACGAGTAGGCATTCATGAACCGCACGCCTTCGCGCGCAATGCGGTCCAGGTGCGGCGTTGAGATAGCGGCGTTGCCGTCCTCGCCGAGGCAATCGCCGCGGTGTTGATCGGCCATCAGGAAGAGGATGTTCGGCTTCGACGCCGGCGACAACTGCGGAGCGGCTACAGCAGCCGCTGCCGGGGCGCGCCTGTAAAAGCCCGGCGGCTGAGCAAAGAGAGGCTCACGGCTTACATTCTATCGGGTACAAGAACAGCCGCCGTGGCAGAGCAGCGTCTACCTACTCGGGCGCGAGCGCATGGGAATCACGCGGCCGGCCTGCTGCGGCGGCAAGTCGGTCTTGATGCGGAGAGGAAGCACTTCCGGGAACTGGTAGGCCGTCTTGCCAGGCGCCGGCTTGGCCACCGGCAGCGTGGCTGATTCGGCGTGCCGCGCGAGCGTCATCCGCAGATCGCGCCATGTGCTGAGGCAGCCGCCCCGCGCCTCAAACTCGATCCGGTCTCGGCGAGTGGGCAGGCCGTGATGGCTGGCCCCCACACCCGCCGGTTCTGGAATGCTCCTCCGCGCGAGCAAGCGATGAGTCGCATCGAGCGCCATCTCGGGGTAGCGCTTCGCGGCCCATAGCTGAAAAGCCAACATCGATCGCGTGGCTTGCGGATGCGCCGTTGGCTGGGCCAACAGCGGCCCGGCCAGTGGATCCTGCGCGCCAATCTGCTGCAAACTCTGTCCCAGCGGTTCGCCATTCATCCGCGCCCAGAAGAAGGGAAACAGCCCGCGGCACGAAGGCAACATGGAACTGTGCTGTGCAATCACGCCGGTGCGTGGGATGTTAAGCATCTCCGGACGCAACTCATCGCTGGCCAGCACATGCAGGACATCGCAATGGCTGGACCGCAGGAAGGCGTCGAACTCTTCGCCCTCCGGCGCGGTGAAACGCCCCAGTACCAGTCCGTGCTCTTGCGCCATCTCTTCCCAGGTTTTGGACTCCCCGGCGCGGCGCTTGCGCTCATACAAGCTGAAGATTCCCAGCCCGAACGTGTGACCCACGCCAAACGTGTGCAGATACCACGCCGCACGCCGCACTCCCTGGTACTTCGACACCGCAGACGGCACCACTGCCACATGCGTGACACCAAGCCCTTTACGCTCCAGCAGCGGAAGTGAGATGTCCTCCCCGTTTCAACGCCTCAATACCACCCAACGCCGCCGGGAGTTTCTTGAACGCACGATCGTTCGGGGCCTGCTGATTGGTGGAGCCGCCGCCACCTCGCAATCGCAACTCCTCGGCTTCTGGCAGCAGGCCGAAGCGCAAGCCGCCAAGCCGACGGCTACGGAGGTGCTGGGGCCGTTCTTCAAGAAGGGCGCGCCGAATGCCGCCAACCTCCGCGTCGCGGGCGAGCCCGGTTTTCCGCTGAAGATCTCGGGCCGCATCATGAATACCAAGGGCGAGACCGTGCCGGGCGCGCGCGTCGACCTGTGGCATGCCGACTACAAAGGCATCTACGACGTGCACGGCTATCGCTTCCGGTCGAAGCTGGCGATTGAGTCCGGCACCACCTACGCGTGCGATACCATCATGCCGGGCCACTATCCAGACCGCCCTCCGCAGCACGTGCACTATCTCATCACCGCGCCCGGTTGCAAGCCGCTCATCACGCAACTCTACTTTGCGACGGACCCGTTCTTTGAAGGCGACCCGGATAAACACTACAACAAGCGCGGCTTGGTGACGCACTGCTACAATATTCGGCACGTCACGCTGCTGGACGAAAACACCAAGCCCCACGCGGCCGTCACGTTCGATCTGATTCTGGAGAAGGCGTAACTCCGATGTGGGGCGTTCCGATTGTATTGGCCGCGGCGACGGTTTTGGAGTCGCCGAGTGAAGTGGGGTCCGTCGTGTTTTCTCGCGATGGCAAGTCCGTGACGGGCTCTGCGCGCGATGGCAAACTGCGCGTGTGGGACGTCGCGTCGCGCCGGGCAACCTCGACGATCGAACGCGCCGCTGAAGGCGGCGGCGCGCCGATGCTGCTGGCGTCCGCGCCTGGGCAGTTCGCCGTGGTGGGCAAGGATGGCACGGTGACGATTCGCGCGTTTGACGGCAACGGCAAAGAACGGCGCATCAGTGCCGGCGCCAAGCCCCGTGTGTCTTGCGTGGCCACGTCGGCTCAGGGCGCCATCGGCGGCGCGAGTATGGATTCCGCCAATCCAAGCGGCAATATGGTGCGTGTATGGGATGCGACGGGCGCGCAGCGCTTCGGCGTGCCGGCGGGCCTGGGGGGCACTTCCGCGCTGGTATTCTCGCCCGACGGAAAGTATCTGGTGGGCGCGGCCTACGATACGGACCTGCGGATTTGGAACAGCGAGAACGGCGAACTCCTGCGCGTGGTGAGCGACATGACGGTCTCGATGTTTGCGCTGGCGTTTTCTCCAGACGGCAAGCTCCTCGCCGCGGCCGGTGTGGACTGCACCATCTACCTGTTCGATACCAAGACCTGGACCGTGTTGCGCAGGATCACCGGGCAACCGGAGATGATTTCGGCGCTCGCGTTTTCGCCGGACGGCCGGCGTATCGTTACCGGCGGCATGAATGAATTGCTGTTCGGATCGCCCGTGAAGGTGATGGTGTGGGACAACGCGTCCGGCCAGGCGCTGCACACGTTTGACGCCGAGCATCGCGTCACGGCCGCGGCCTTTTCACCGGACGGTGCGTGGGTGGCCGCGGCCGACGGGAGCAAGTTGATCAAGCTCTGGGCGGCGGCGAAGTAGCTCTTTAGCGGAACGCGGGCCCGCCGGCCCGTCATGGAAACCTGGAAACCCGTGCACTCGGCGTCCGTGTAGGGGTGGGCTTTAGCCCGCGCGGGACTCTCCAGAAACTCACCGCCAACCTGTTGATTCCAAGGGAACGGGCAAAGTGCCCGGCCGTAAGTTCCTGGGACAAGAAACGCGCCCCGCGCGTTGGCGCTTCAGTCCCTCCCTTCCGCCCGTGCACGAATGCTGAAAAGGCGGGACCTGCCCAACAGGTTTCTGGAGAGCTTTAGCCCGCCTGCGGAGTTGGCCCTTCCAGCGGCAGCCCGCGCCTCTGTTCGAGGAGCCGCTTCTGCATCCGCGCTGCCACTCGCGGTTTTGCTCCGGCGACATTATCGCGCTCCCGATCCGACGCGGCAAAATCGTATAACTCCACGCCTGACCCATCTGCGTTCATCAGCAACTTCCACCGGCCGCTGCGCAGCGCGAGGTTGGGGCTCTTGTCATCAGCCAGCCCGGGATGCGGGAAGCCCTGTGGCTGACGGCCATAGTCCCAAAACAAATCTGTCCTGCGCTGTTGCGGGCGTCCCAGGAACGCCGCCGACATATCTGCGCCGTCCGGCCGCAAGCCGCGCGGCGGCGTGACGCAGGTAAGGCGGCAGAACGTAGGCAGGAAGTCCACGGATGAAACCACGGTGGTGCGATTCGTGCGACCCGCCGGCACCCGGCCCGGCCAGTTGACGATCAACGGAGTGCGGATGCCGCCCTCGTACAAACTCCACTTGCGCCCGCGCAGTCCGGCGGTGCTGCCGGGCGGATCGAGTTTCTCCTGGTAGTAGCGCGGCCAAGCCGTCGGCCCGTTGTCGCTGAGGAACACGATCACCGTTTGCTCGTGCAGCGCCAACTCGTCCAGCCGGTGTATCAGCCGTCCGATCTGCCGGTCCATCTCATCCAGCACGGCGAAGTACTGCTGCTTGTACTTGTTATCGCTGTAGCGGGCGAACTTGGCCAGTTTCGCGGGCGTGGGCGCGTACGCGTCGTGCACGTCGTCCGGCCATAACTGGAGGTAGAACGGCCGCGCGCGATGGCGCTCCACGAACGAAATCGCGCGGTCCACAAAACGCTCGATCAACTCTGCCTTCGGTGCGCGCGTGATCTCGCCGCGTCCCAGCTTCTCGCTCAGGTCCGACAATCTGCCGGGCGGCAGCACGCGATCACCGAGGCCTTCAAACGAGGTATACGATTCATTGAACCCTTACTCGGACGGTAGCGGCGCGTCGCCAATATCGCGCCCGCCTCCCATGTGCCACTTGCCGAAGTGCCCGGTGGCGCAGCACGCGTGCGATGGACGGTGCGCGCGGATCCAACCAGTCGCGCATGCTGATGGCGCGGTGGTGCTCACGCGAGTCCAGGTAGGAGAAGATGCCGTGGCGGGCGGGGAACTGCCCGGTGGTGATACGCACGCGCGAAGGGGAACAGATGGGCGCGGCGATGTAGGCGCTGGTGAAACGCAAACCGCCGGCGGCGAGACGGTCGAGGTTCGGAGCCGGAATCTCGCCGCCAAAGCAACCGGGATCGCCGAAGCCAAGATCGTCAGCCAGGATGCGAACAACATTGGGCGGCCGCCGCCTGGTGGCTGCGCCGCCCAACACACGGGAACCTGCGGCCAGCAAAGCCACGCGCCGCGAGATCATCGCGAGCTAGTGTTTCTCGGTGCCCTCCGTCGGCGCCACGCCGCGCTTCTCGCCTGTCGACATCGTGCCCGTCTTCAGCGCCGCCCGCGCGCCCATCCGGATGAGACCGGTCTCGCCGGCGGCCTGGAACAACGTGTAGCCCTGGCGCGTACCCTGCCATGCATGCGGACCGCCCACTTTCTTGCCATGCTTCAGAATGCCTGCCTTCGACTTCTCCACCAGCGCCTCATACTCAGGCTGACCCTGCTTGTACCCGGAGAAGCTCGACAGGTCGGTGCTGGCGATAAACACCGCATCCACGCCGGGCACGGCCGCAATCTGGTCGGCAATCTCCACGCCCTTCGGGTTCTCAATCATCGCCACGATCATGATGTTGTCGTTGGCCGTCTGCCGGTAGTCCGCGCCCCACAGCGCGCCGTACTGGCCGCCGCCCTGGCTGCGCGCGCCCATCGGCGGATACCTGGCCAACTTCACCGCGTTGCGCACTTTCTCCACCGTGTCCACCATCGGGATGATGATGCCGAGCGCACCCATGTCGGTCGCCTTCTGGATGTCGCCTTCGGTGGCGTCGGGCAGGCTCACGAACGGAATTGCGGGCAAGCCCTTGCAGGCGCGCAGCATCGTGGCCACTTCGTGATAGCCGAGCGGCGAGTGCTGCATCTCGATTCAGGTGAAGTCAAAGCCCGCACTGGCCATCGTGCAGTAGATCTCGGGGTCGGCCGACGAGACCGTGCCCCCCACCACCTGCTTGCCTTCGGCGAGCTTGGTCTTCACTGTGTTGTAGATGCGCGGTGATTGCGCTTGTGCGAGCGAGAGCGTGGCCGACGTGGCCGCCAGTGCGATGAGGAAACGAAGTTGTATAGATTTGTTGGATAGCGTAGCACTATCGGCAACCCGTGCGCGGCCGTGTGCGTATAGAAGTTCAGCTATGCCGAGAATCTCGATGCTTCTTGCCGCCGCCGCCGCCCAGGCCGTGCTTCTGCACGCGCAGCAATACACGTTCGGCACCACCGTCGTCAGTAATGCCGGCTTTCAAGGGCGCATTCATCATATAAAAGAGAATGCCGACCGGTTGCCTGGCTTCCGAGGCAAGCCGGTGGGCAAGGTCTACACGAACAACTTGAACATTTGGCCGCAACGCTTCGACGAAGGCTTCCCCGGCATCACCGGCCGCTTCGAATGGTTCGCCATCGACTATCACGGCAAGCTGTGGATTGAGCACGAGGGCGTCTACCGCTTCAGCCTGCTCTCCGATGACGGGGTGCGGATTGAGATTGACGACGAAACAGTAGTGGAGATGGAGGGCCAGCACTCTTCGACCGCTGCGTCCGGTTCGGCCCGGCTCTCGCGTGGCGTGCACCGGTTGCGGGTGTCTTATTTCCAAGGCCCCCGCGACACGGTCGCTTTGGTTGTTGCCGTAGCCCTACCCGAGCAGCCCTGGAAGATCCTCGATCTGCGTGACTTCATGCCGCCGGCGGACCCCAGCCAATGGCGTGAAGGCGAGATCTCCGAGGTGCGCGTCGGGACCAATCCTTACACCGAGTCGGACGGGCGCCGTTGCCGCCGCTAGCCTTCGATCCGCACGCGTTTGCGCGTGGAGGTATGCCCGGAAACCACCGTCACCGCCCGCACCGGCAATCCGAAATGCTGCGCCAGCAGGCGGCACAGTTCCTCGTTGGCTTTACCGCCTTCTGGCACTGCGGCCACGCGCACTCTCATGGTTCCGTCGCTCAAGGCCCCGGCTACTTCGCTCCGCGATGCACGGGGAACCACCTTCACTGCGAACTCCTGCAAGGCTTCAGTGTACCTGGTGCGCCGGTCCCGCTAGCGGCGATAAATGTGCCTCCCAACTGGAAATACAGTCTTTTGGAGGCGCTTTCATAGGTCAAACGAACCTCTGCCACTATACTTCAAAAATGGCCATGCTCTTTGCGTTGCTTCTGGCTGCTTCGGCGGCTTTGTCTGCTCAATCTACCGGCGCCATTGCTGGCGTCGTCTCGGTGTCGTCAGGAAAGCCGGTGCACTACGCCGACGTGGTCATCGTGCGCAGCGGACAACGCACCGAGTCGGATGAAGAGGGTAAGTACCGCATCGAAGGGCTCGCGCCAGGACCCTATGACATCGTGGCGCATCTGCATGGACTCACCGATTCTCGCCGCCGCGTGGAGGTGCGCGCCGGCGCAACGGTAGTGGCGAACTTTGAATTGAACTTGTCGCCCGTGCGCGATCAGCTAACGGTAACCGCTTCGGGCAGGCAAGTGACTCCGATCGAGAGTTTCCTTTCGATCACCTCGGCTAGTCAACTCGACCTAGCGGCCAAAGCGGCCTCTTCGTCGCTGGGCGATCTGCTGGAGGATCAACCCGGTCTTCACAAACGCAGCTTCGGCCCGGGCACCGGGCGCCCCGTGGTGCGCGGGTTCGATGGCGACCGGGTGCTGGTTCTGCAGGACGGCATCCGCACCGGTACGCTCTCGTCGCAATCGGGCGATCACGGCGAGGCGGTCGACTCAACGCTGATTGAACGCGTGGAAGTGGTGCGTGGGCCCGCGACTCTGCTGTATGGCTCGAACGCCATCGGTGCCGTGATCAATACCATTAGTCCGGAGCACGAAATGCACTCGCGCCCGCGCCAGGGCTTGAGCGGCAACGTGGGCGGGACGGTGGGGTCGGCGAATCAGCAGGGCGGCGGATCGGGTAACTTCCGCTACGGCATTGGCGGCTGGCAAATCTGGGCGGGCGGTGGCTCCATGCGCACTGGTGACTACAAGACGCCAATCGGCACCATCGACAACTCGGGTACGAATTTGAAGAACATGCGCCTCGGCGTGGGGCGGTATTCCGAAAAAGCTTCGTTCAGCTTCGGCTACAGCGTACAGGACGGGAACTACGGCGTGCCCTTCGCCGGCGAGTTTCACCACGAAGAGGAAGAGGAAAAAGAAGCGGGGAAGAAGGCCACGACGCCCAAAGCTGCCGAGGAAGAGGAGCACAGCGACATTTCACTCGGCTTCCGCCGCCACCAGTTTCGCGTGGACACCTCGGTGCGCGACCTCGGCCGCTACTTCGAGCAGTTCCGTCTGAAGGTCAACTACACGGACTGGAATCACGAGGAACTCGAAGGCGGCGAAGTGGGCACGGACTTCTTCAACAAACAACTGATCGTGCGCGGTGATTTTGAGCAACGCCGCTGGGGACGCTGGTCTGGCACGGTTGGTTTCTGGGGCATGCGGCGCGACTATAAAGTGTACGGCGAGGAAGCGTTGGCGCCGCCGGTGGGCCAGAACGCACTCGCGCTTTTTGCCGTCGAAGAGTACGATCTTGAGCGGCTTCGCTTTCAATTCGGCGCACGTTTCGAGCGTAACTCGTATGACCCTGAAGGATTGACCTCACGCAGCTTCAATGGCCTCAGCGCCAGCGCCGGCATCAACGTGCCGCTTTGGGCAGGCGGAGCGTTTGTCACTAACTTCACGCACTCCCTCCGGGCACCGGCGCTCGAAGAGCTCTACAACCGCGGCCCGCACATCGGCAACTTTGCCTATGAAATCGGTAACCAGAAACTCGAAGCCGAGCGCTCCAACGGCATTGACCTTTCGCTTCGCCACCAAGGGAAGCGCCTTCGCGGCGAGGCCAACTTCTTTCACTATGGCTTGCGCGGCTTCATCTACGGCGCGCCGACCGGGAAGGAAGAAGACGGGCTGCCTGAGCTGGAATACGAGCAGGGCAAAGCACGCTTCACCGGCACCGAACTCAAAGCAAGCACGGCCCTGCACGAGAAGTTTTGGCTGCACCTCGGCCTTGACGCCGTCCGTGCACGCTTGACGGAGGCGAACCAGAACCTCCCCCGCATCCCGCCTGTGCGTGGCCGCATTGGTGTCGAACTGCTCCATCGCGGACTCAGCGTGCGCCCGGAGCTCGTGATGGCGAACCAACAGAACCGGCTGTTTCCCACCGAGACGCGGACGGCCGGCTACGTGGTGCCGGGGCTGACGGCAAGCTACTCCATCGCCCGCCAGCACGTGGTGCACGTCTTTACGTGCAACGTGTTCAATATCGGCAATGTGCTCTACCGCAACCACTTGTCATTCATCAAGGAGGTTGCGCCGGAGATGGGCCGCGGCGTGCGGTTCAGCTACAACGTACACTTCTACTGATGTGCCGGTGTCTGAGAAATATATCCGCATTGCGTGAGTGGATTTGCTGTCGTTTGGCGCCCCTGACAGTAGAGACGCAAAAATGCAGACCCGGGTAGTCTACGACGCATTCACGATGGCGACCGCGCCCCAGGAGGCATTGAAAGCCGGGGCAGCGGTGCTCGCGTTCACCGCGCTGTGGGCGGCGTGGTGCAAGTACGGCGGAAACGGTCTTCACGTGGGCGTGAAGTTCCTGGCCGTCATGGGCGTGATCCTGCTCGCTTTGAGCCTACTGCACCGCCTCGAACTCTCGGTGCAGACGCGGCGGTTCCCGGTGCGTACCGTCGAGGGCCCGGTGATTGGGCGCTGGGAGAAGACCGACCGGGTACGCAACCATCCGGACAGCACCAGCAAGCACCGGACCCGGGAGTTCGAAGGATTTCAAGTCGGCGGTGTGCCGTTCGTCTACGAGCGCGGGAATGGCGGGAACTGGTTCGACAACTACGGGTCAGACGCCATCGAGATCCGCGACGGGCTTGGGCTCCGCATCAGCTACTTCCAGGAAGGCGAAGGCGGACAACTCCGAATCACCCGCATCGAACGACTAAATCGCCAGTAAGCTGCTCCGGCCTTTTCAGCACTCGTGCACGGGCGGAAGGGGCGGACTCAAGTCCGCCGCGAGCTAAAGCTCACCCTACACGGACGCCGAATGCACGTGGTTTCCAGATTCCACGACGGGTCGACCGGATCACCTATGCGGACGCCGAGTGCACTCTTAGCGCCCTGTGAAACGCGGCGCGCGCTTCTCCACAAAGTGCGCCACGCCTTCCTGGAAATCCTCGCAGCGCAGGCTCTCGAGCATCTCGTCGAAGCCCTGCGCGATCGACTCTTGCAGGTTCTGCCGCAGCGATGCATATGCCTGCCGCTTGATCACAGCTGTCGAGCGCGGCGAAACGGTGGACGCGATCTTGCGGGCGAAGTCCCAGGCGTGGGCCGGGAAATCCTCCTCCGGAAGCAGTTCGCTCACGAGCCCCATCCGGCAAGCTTCTTCGGCGTCCACCATGCGCGCGGTGAACAGCATGTCGAGCGCGTTGCCCAGCCCCACCAGATGCGGCAGCATCCAGGCGATGCCAAACTCGGCGATCAAGCCGCGCTTGGCAAAGATCGGGCAGAACTGCGCCTGCGGCGAGGCGATGCGGATGTCGCAGTACAGCGGAATCACGCAGCCCAGTCCCACGGCGGGGCCGTTCACGGCGGCAATCACAGGCTTCGGGATGTCGAGGATCCAGGAGTAGCGCGTCAAGTACTGCTCGCGCGCCGAGGAGGGAAACCCCGGAGCCACCGCGCCCGCCGGTTGCTGCTTTGTCAGCTTGCCCAGGAGGCTCATGTCCGCGCCTGCGCAGAAGCCGCGGCCAGCGCCGGTGACCAGGATCACGCGCACATTCGGGTCGGCGCCGGCGCCCTGCAGCGCCCGCTCGAATTCATCTTCCATCACCGCGGTCCAGGCGTTGAGCTTGTCCGGGCGATTCAGGGTAACCGTGGCAACTTGATCTTGAACAGAGTAGAGGATCTCGCGGAACGGGGAGTTGGTTGTCATGGAGCTTTCTTGCGCGTCTTTTCGCGGACATGTTCGGGCAAGCCCGGGCGCGGCCGCAGGTGATTGAATTCTTCGGCGAAACGCAGGCCGTGGCGCGCGCCCACAGCGGCGGCCAGTTCTTCGGTGAACGCGCGTACCAGATCCGGCGTCGCGAGAGCGGCTCGGCCGGAACGCCGGCGCACATCGGCCGCCCAGCGCTCGTTCGCGGTAGCGCAGGCGAGAATCGCTTCCAGCTTGCGCGCCATCACGGGCGCGATGTCCACCTGCTTCATCGTCGCCGGCCCCTCGCCGCCTTCGCGTGCGCGATACGGCCGGTACGGCACGAAAAAGTAATATTGGCGGGCGGCGAATCCACGCTTACCGAGATAGCTCAGCTCCTGCAGAAACATGCTGGAGCCGCCGTACGGCGACTCTTCGGCCATGCGGCCCACACGGTAGATGTCGTTGTCGTCCTGATAGTGGACGTACCAATCGGGGAAGAACAGAATCTCCGGCTGATAGAGGCGCGTGAGCGTCATCACCTGGTTGCGCAGTTCGCTCGACGAGAGCATCGCGAGTTCACCGGACTTGTGCCCGAGGTTGATCACCTCGCGAGCGCCAAGGATCTTCGCCGCGCGCTCGCCTTCGGCATTGGCTCCGAGTCGCGTGGCCGCCGCGTCGAGGCCGGCGGACTCCTTCTCTTCGTTGCCGAATACGGCGATGTAGACCGCGCGGCCTTCACTTGCCATCTGCGCCAGCGTGCCGCCTGCACCGGACACGGCATCGCGCATCGACGGCGTGATCACGAGCACCGGGCCGGGCGTTTGCGCGGCGGCGAGGTTTCCGAGCAGGGCCAGGGCGAGCGCGAGCGTGACCGGGCCGCGACCGCCATGGAGCAGTGCTGCGACGGTGTCGCACATCCTCTTCAGAAGCCCACGGCGTAATTCCTGTTTCTTCAGCGGTCGTACACGGGCGGAAGTGGCGGGTTGAAGCCCGCCGCGGGCTAAAGCCCGCCCTACACGGACGCCGAGTGCACGGGTCCGCGTTCCGCTCTTCAGGAGCCCACAGCGTAACTCGTCCTCTTCCAGCGGTCGTACACGGACGCCGAGTGCACAGGCCCGCGGTCCGCTATTTGGTCGTTCGAGGCCGGGCGCGCTGCAGCGCATAGGGCGGGATCTCCTCCGTGCTTGGTCCAACGTGGTTGAACTCTTCGGCATGCGTGACGCCATGCTTGGCGCCGATCGCGCGCGCCAGGTCCGTTGTAAACTGGCGGCCCTCGGCGCCCACCGCGACAAGCTTGGCCTCCATCGGCGCACCGGTGATATCGAGCGAAACAAACTTCGCCTTGACCACCTCTCCGCCTTCACCCGCGCGATACGGGCGGCCCGGCGTGTAGTAGTAGATTTCGGGCACGCCGTACGGGGCGAAGCCGAAGCGCGTCAGCTCATTCGCAAACGTGCCACCGCCCGAGTAGCCCCAGGCTGTCTCAGCGGCGAGGCCTGTGCGGATGCGGTCATGATCGTCCTGGTAGTGGACGTACGGATCGGGGATAAACAGGATGCGCGGCTTTATGCCTCGAATGAGCGCGAAGAGCTGATTGCGGAGTTCGGTGGCCGAGACGTAGCCGAGTTCGCCGGACTTGTGATCGAGCCGCACGATGTCCGTCACGCCGATCGCCGTAGCCGCGCGGCGGCCTTCCGCGGTGGCGGCCAGGCGCGCTTCGGCTTGCACCCCGGCGAAGCGCTTTTCATCGTTGCCCACCTGCGCCACATCCACACGCCAACCGTCGCGCGCGAATTTTGCTAGCGTACCGCCCGCTCCAAAGATATAATCGCCTGATGACGCCGTGACCACCAGGATGCGGCGGTGCTGCGCGATGGCGACGGCGGTGAAGGCGAAAATGACGAGCGAGCGAAACATCGGAAAACAGCGTCGAGTGTATCACGCGCTCGGCATTTTGGCGCTAGCCGCGCCGCTGTTTTCGCAACCGCTCGGCGACATTCCTCCGGGCAAGACGTTTCTCATTGTCCAGTCTCACCATGATGACCATACGTGGCAATGGGGCTTCTCCGGTTTTGCCGCGCGGCTGGTAGACGCGGGTTGGCGCGGCTACTTTGTGCGCACCACCAACGATGAAAAAGACGGCGGCGCGGGCTGGGGCAAGAACGACCAGACGAACCTGCGCGAGTCGCGCGAGGCGATCCGGGCGCTTGGGTTGACGGACGTGATCAGCCTGAACTGGCGTAACGACCATATGGAATCGGTGCCGGTGAAGGAGGTGCGCGCGCAATTCATCCTGTTGTTGCGCAAGCTGCGGCCCGACGTGGTGATGACTTGGGATCCGTGGGGGCACTATGACCGTAATCCGGACCACCGCATGGTGTCGCGGGCGATGGGAGAGGCGCTATGGCTAGCGGGTCAGTGGAACGTACACCCGGAGCATCGCGATTTGGGGCTCGTTCCGTTCCGGCCCGGGCGCGTCTACTATACCTTCCGGTCTGACTATGGGAAGGGGCATGGGTACAATGTCGCAATCGAGTTCAATGACGCCCAGATGCGGCGAAAGGCCGACGCCTATTGGGCCCACAAAAACGTGTTTAATACCCCCGACGAGGCCAAGCGGATTCGAGAGGCTTTAGCCGTCCGGAATCTCGCAATTCCCGAGTTGGCGGGCCTCTCCGACGAGCAGGCAATTGAGCGCATTCGGAGGTGGGAAATCGAATTTGCTTCACGTGAAACTGCCCGCAATCTGGGGGTGTCCTTTGCAGAGAAGTTCTGGATGGTGAACGAGTTTGACGGACTGCCTGGATTGAAAGATTACTTGCAGAAGAAAGCGGTAAAGCGATGAAGAGATGGCTGTTTTTGGCCGTGGCTTCGTTTTTGCAAGCAGCGGAGCCGCTTCCGTTGGTGGAGCTGCCGAAAGGCCAAACCTTCCTTGTATTTCAGCCGCATCACGACGATCACACGACTGATTACGGTATGGGCGGCCTCATTGCGCGGCTGGTGGACGAGGGTTGGAAGGGCTGGTTCCTGAGGGCCTCGAATGACGAAAAAGACGGTGCTGCGAGCTACGGCGTGAACGACCAAGTGAACCTGCGGGAGTCGCAAGCCGCCGGCAAGGTGCTGGGCATGGAAGGCGTCTACAGCATGAGCTGGCGTAACGACTATATGGACTCCATTCCTCTGCTGGAACTGAGAGAGCAACTCATTGTGCTCATCCGTAAACATCGCCCGGATGTGGTGCTCGGCCATGATCCGTGGGCGCACTACGATCGCAATCCTGATCACCGCAAGGTGGCCCGGGCGTTGGCTGAAGCCACGTGGATGTCGGGGCTGGCGAACGTACATCCGGAGCATGTCGCACTTGGTCTAAGGCCGCACCGGGTGCCGGTGCTATTCCTCAAGGCCCGGTGGGACTATGGGCGGGGGCACGAAGCAAACGTGGCCGTGTCGTTGACGGCGGAGCAGGTGAGGCGGAAGGCGATCGCCTACCAAACGCATCGCAACGTCTACGCCTCGCCCGCCATGGGTGCCTCGATCTGCAAACAACTGGAAGCCGAGGGGCTCACCGCGACGGAGCTGGATGGCCTCTCTGACGGCGATGCCGCCGTGCGGATCGAGGAGTGGTACATGGATTGGATCTCACGGAAGGTGGGTGCGGCGAACGGAGCCAAGTACGCGGAGATCTACTACCGCGTTGCCGAGTTCGACCATCTGCCTGGATTGAAGTCATACCTTGAGAAGAGCCAGTTAAAGAAATGAAAATATTTCTATTGTTCGCCACGGTATGCCTTTGGAATCAATCCGTGCTGGTAGTGACCGCCGATGCCTCTGACTACGTGCTCTGCGCGGGCGGCACGCTCGCCAAGCTGGCCTCCGGCGGCGCGCAGATTACGCTGGTTCGGGTAACGAACGATGACAAGGACTCGGTGAACCTGTTGCCCGAAGAGACCGCCAACCGCGTCCGCCAGGAAAGCGAAGCCGCAGCGAAAGAGCTGGGCATCGCCAAAGTGATCCATCTCGGCTACCGCGCCGGGGAACTGGGCGGCGTGTCGCCCACGGAACTTCGCGACCGGATCATGTTCTACGTCCGCCTCACAAAGCCGGACGTGATGTTCATCCCGAACCCTTATGCCGAATACGTCGAGGTACTAGACCGCCACTACACCGGTATGGCGGCCGAGGAAGCCCGCCGCACCGCGACCATGCCGAATCATCAACCAGCACATGCAATTGCTGGCCTGAGTCCGCATATAGTAAAGGAGTTATACTACTACTCCGCTCCCGTCGACCCACGTCGGCGCGAGCCGGAAGGCCCGGCGCAGTTCGTCCCGCAGCCGGTGGTGAGAGACATCGCTGGGACCTTCACCCGCAAGCTCCGCGCGGCGCAAGCCTTGACGACGATCAACCAGGCGATGGCTGCCGCCATCCACCGACGACTGGAAGACACTGGGCGTCGCCTGCCGCTGTTCGATCGCGGACTGACCGAGTCGGCCGTGGCCAAACTTGTCGAGGAAAACGTTCGCGGGCTCGCTGCCCTGTGCGCCAAGGACACCCAATTCCGGCAAGCGGAGGAGTTTCACCACGCCGGGCCCGACTACCAGGTCCCGCTTCGCTATTCCGGGGCGGCCAAACGGTGAGCCTCCCCGCGCGGGTGATTGAGCCCGAAATCCTGGACCTCGCCTCTTCGGCTGACGCTGCGGCCAACCTCGCCGATATTGTGCGCATCAACCGCTGGTTCGGCGGCTACCGCGTCATCCGCCAGTCGTTCGCGTGCATGAACCCGCCGGAGCGCTTTTCCGTCCTGGACGTCGGCGCTGCGTCGGGCGACAACGGGCGCGCGATCCGCGAGGCGTTTCCAGGAGCGTGCGTGACATCGCTCGACCACCAACTGCGCAACCTCACTCTGGCGGATGCCTCGCGGGTGGTGGGCGACGCCTTCGCTCTCCCGTTTGCGCCCGCTTCTTTCGACTATGTGTTCTGCTCTCTCTTTCTCCACCACTTTGAGGACAGCGCCGTGGTGGAACTGCTGCGTGCCTTTGCCCGTACCGCGCGCCGTGGCGTGGTGGCGACAGACCTCGAGCGCCACGCCGTCGCAGCTGGCTTTCTCCCCGCCACGCGCATCCTGTTCGGATGGCGCGCCATCACTTTGCATGACGGACCGATCTCTGTGCGCGCCGCGTTCAAGGCCGGCGAACTGCGCGAGTTGGCACGCCGCGCGGGCTTGGCGGGCGCGGAGGTGAGGCGGCACTTGCCGTGGTTCCGGATCTCGCTCACCGCGGCGATTCGCTAACGGCCCGCGGCCGCCGCGCTACAATGTGGCGGTGTTGCGACTCTCCCTGCTTGCTCTGCTTGCGCTCGCCGCCGGTGGCGCGTACCTTTACCCGCCCGCGCGATTGTCTGCCATCCATGTCCTCGGCCGTGCTTCGGTGTGTCCGTATGACCGCGTGCTGCGTGCGCCGGCGGAGACCACCGATCAGATTGCCGTTAAGGACCGCATTCTCTCCGCCAGCAAGAAGCTGGAAACCGATGCGGGGTATGAGCGCTGGTCCACGCCGCATGGCGAATTCTGGATTCCGAATGGCAGCCACTTTGTGCTCCCGTTCAATCTGGCCGAGCAGGAGCGCAACATCTATTCCGGTACCGAGGTGAAGATCAAGCCCGGCGCGATTGTCCTCGATTGCGGCGCCAACATCGGTGTGTTCACACGCCGGTCGCTTGAACAGGGCGCGGCGAAGGTCATCGCAATTGAGCCGGCGCCGGAGAACATCGAGTGTTTACGGCGCAACTTTGCCAAGGAGATCGCCGACGGGCGCGTGGTGGTGTACCCGAAGGGCGTGTGGGACAAGGACCACTTCCTGACGCTCCACGTTGACCCGCACAACTCCGCCGCTGACTCGGTGGTGATTCATCGCGACGGCGGGCAAGAGGGCGAGA
Source organism: Acidobacteriota bacterium (assembly GCA_016871115.1). Lineage (GTDB taxonomy): Bacteria > Acidobacteriota > Terriglobia > Bryobacterales > Bryobacteraceae > VFZP01. The sequence goes on along the minus strand of VFZP01000015.1, from coordinate 6,036 downwards.
AAGTGCCGTTGACCACCATCGACAAACTGGTGCCCGAACTCGGTCTGGAGCGCGTGGACTTTATCAAGATGGATATTGAAGGCGCTGAGGGGCGCGCGCTGTAAGGCGCCAAAGCCACCACCGGCAAACATCGTCCACTGATGTCGCTGTCGGCGTATCACAACGACACAGACCCGGTGGAAGTACCGAAAGCGGTGATGAATGCCTGGAGTGGCTACCGGATGGAGTGCGGACCATGCGCCGAGGTGAAACAAGGCTTCTACGTGCGGCCGGATATTCTCTACTTCTACTAACCGCGGCTGCCTGCGCCGCGCGCCGTGCCCGGATTGAGGGCATGGTGTTGCGCGTGGATGCCGCGGCGGGTAAGGCCCTGGTGTCGCATCGCGCCATTCCGGGCCGCATGCCCGCGATGGCGATGCCGTTGCGCATCGACACCGCAGGGCTTACTCCTGGCACGCGCATCGAATTTGACCTTGATGAGAAACATGGCGCGGCGCGGCGCGTGAAGCGCATCGACACCCGCGACGCCGGCGAGTTCCGTTTCCCTGACGTGCCCGAGCAACTGCCCGCGGGCGCTCCCGCGCCGGACTTCACGCTGACCAATCTGCGCGGCGAACCCATGACGTTTTCCTCGCTGCGCGGCCGCGTGGTGCTGGTGAACTTCCTCTACACTCGCTGCCCGCTGCCGGAAGTGTGCCCTCGTCTGGCGGCTTCGTTTGCGAGCCTGCAGCGGCGTTTCGGCGAACGCATCACGCTTGTTTCGATTACGCTCGATCCGCAGCACGATACGCCGGAAGTGCTGGCGCGCTATGCGGCATCCTTGCGCGTAGGACCCACCTGGCACTTTCTCACCGGTGACACCACTCCCGTCGCTCGCCGATTCGGACTGGTACACTGGCCGGAGGAAGGCGTCATCCTCCACAACTCGCAAACCGCGATTGTGGATCGCACGGGACGCTTGGCCGCCATGGTGGAAGGGTCCACTTATCGCTTGGAGCAATTGGCGGACTTAGTAAAGGAAATCTTGGAGCGATGACCATGAAGACGATGCGTTTGTCGATCGCGGCGCTCTGCCAGGCGGGACTCCTGTTGGCGCAGCCACAACCCGCTGCCGCGCCCAAAGCCGATGCCTGCTCGCCGCCGCCGGGCGCGGTAGCGCCGTCGCTGCCCGCCAAGCTGCTTGAGGGGCAGGGTAAGATCGATCTCAAGATCACCACGCGCAGCGCTGAAGCACAGGCATTCTTCAATCAGGGCGTGGCGCAGATGCACTCTTTCTGGGTGCGCGAGTCCGAGCGCTCGTTCTTGCAAGCGGCCGCGCTCGACCCGGAATCGCCCATGCCGCACTGGGGCATTGCCATGGTGGCGGCCGGCGACTATCGCCCGGGCTTCCAGCTTGACTATGTGAACGGCCACCCCACCAAGATCACCAAGCGCAAAGGCCAACCGCAGGGCGGGGAGGCGCGCGCCATCGCCGCCGCGGCCAAGGCCCAGAAGCTGGCGGCGGTGTCCGGCAAGGCGACCGATCTTGAGAAACTCTACATCGTTGCCGCGGCCGCGCGGCGCGACCTCACGCGGCGCGACCCCAATGCGGACTACGTGAAAGCCTTGCGCGCCCTGATCGCACAGCATCCCAAGGAAGTGGAAGCGCGCACGTATCTCGCGCTGCAACTGATGAGCGGGTTCGAGACGCCGTCCAAGCGCCCGCGTACGGGCAGCATGGAGGCGGTGGAGTTACTCAAGGCCGCGCTGGTAGACTCGCCTGATCACGCCGGCGCGCATCACTATGTGATTCATGGATGGGAAGGCTCGACCTTCGCCAAAGACGCCTGGCCGAGCTGTCAGCGCTACGGCGAGTTGGCCAACAACATCCCGCACGGACTGCATATGCCCGGCCACATCTACGCGCAGACGGGCCGCTGGGCCGATGCAACCAAGTCGTTTGCCGACGCGGCGAAGAACGAGGTCTATTGGATGAAGCAGGATACGCTCGCCGGCAACGGGCATCACGGGCACAACGTCCACTTCCTCACGCAAAGCCTGTCGTTTGCCGGTAAGTATGAAGAGGCGCTGGCCGCTGCCCGCAGCTTGCTCGACTACAAGGAAACGCCGCGCGAAGCCAAACAGGCCGATAACTACCGCACCGCATATCGCCAAGGTTGGTTTGCCGTTTTGCGCACGCTGGTGCAGCACGAAAAGTGGGATCTGATTCTGGACGGAAAGACCCTGCCTGACTATCAGAAGCCGCGTGAACAGGCCTGGCGGCAATGGGCCGTGGCGTTGGCGAATCTGGCCAAAGGCAACCGCGCCCAAGCCGAAGACGCCGCGCGGAAGATGGACGCACAACTGAAGAATTTTTCGGTGCCCGCGTTGCGGGTGGCGCAGCAGGAGATGAAAGGGCAACTCGCCGCGAAGACCGATCGCAAACTGCAACAACTCGACAAAGCCGCGCGCGCCGAGTTGGCGCTGCGTTATACCGAACCCACGTCATACCCGCGCCCCGTGCTGGAGGTGCTCGGCCAAGTGGCGTTGAAGGAAGGCCGCGCCGAAGTGGCCGAGCGTGCGTTCCGCCAGGCGTTGGAGCAGTATCCGGAGAGCGTCGGCGCCAAAGCCGGTTTGCGCGCGGCGATGGAAAAGCGCACGGGCCGCGCAGTGGAGGCGGCGGGCGGCGGCTTGGAGTGATCACGGTCATCGGTGGCGGTCCAGCGGGGGCAAGCGCGGCGATTGCCGCTTGCCGCGCTGGCGCGGCCGATGTCCGTGTGTTTGAGAAATCTCCGTTTCCCCGGCACAAGGTATGTGGCGAGTTCTTCTCGCCAGGCATACTCACGCTGATGGATCAACTCGGCTTGGCCGCGGACTTTCAGGCGGCCGGGCCGCACCGCTACCGCTATGTGGACCTCCATTTCCCCCGCACGCACCGGCGCATCCGGCTGCCGGAAGATGGATGGGGCCTAAGCCGCCTGGCGTTTGACCAGATGCTACTCGACGCCGCGCGGCGCGCCGGTGCCCGCGTGCGTCAGGAGAAGGTTGACCTATCGATTGACGGCGGCGCCGTGGTGGAAGCTCGCGGACGCCGGTGTCACGCCGCCCGAGGCGCGCGTCTGTTCGGGTTTAAAGCTCACTTTGCCGGCCCGGTGGACGACGCTGTCTCGCTCTATTTCTGGGACTCTTCCTGCTATGTCGGAGTGAATGCGGTGGAGGGGGGCGCCATCAACGTCTGCGGGCTGGCGCCGGAGGACCTTCTGAAGGCCCGCGGGTTTCATCCCGAGGATTTGGCTGCGGGCTTTGCGCCGCTCCAGTCGCGGCTGGGCGGGCTCGAAAGACAATCGGCGTGGATGTTCACAGGGCCCCTGCTCTTCGATAGCCGTCTGCGCCAGCCACCGCCCTCGCCGAGGACCTATTGGGCAGGCGATCAGTTGAGTTTTGTCGACCCTTTTACGGGGAGCGGTATGCTGGCGGCGGTGTTTACGGGACGGCGGGCGGGGCTCAGTGCGGCAGCGGGCGAAGATGGTGCGGCTTACCTGCGCGTGGCCTCTGCATCGCTAGGCGGCCCGAGACAAACGTCCGGATTGGTGCGCTGGGCCGTCCGCAGCGGATTAGCCGAAACCCTCCTTCATCTGACCCCGGAGTCTTGGCTGTTTCATTGGACTCGTCCCGTCTTGAAGGCTTCTGGACGGTAGAGAGCCGGCGGGCACTCGGAGGAAAATGCCCACCGGCCGCAGCGGGCCACGCATTGGGCTTGCGTATCGGCCCGGAAGACGATTCGGAGTAATCGTCTATCGTGCGCTCCCTTACGGCAGCACATTAAGGCTAGGGTAACACGGAACCCCCAAAGTGGTTTATGAAATCGTCAGATAAACGTAGTAAAGCATCATGGAAATGGTCGTAATGGCTGCGGCCCAGAGTCCGATGGTGGCCAAGTTCCCAGGGCGGGCTTCGGCGGGAAGTTCCTTGTGGCGGAGGTACAGCGCGCCTATGGCAATTACGGGCAACATCATGGCTTGGGCGACGCCGCCAGCTTTCACCATGTTCACCGGAGACTGTACCAAAAGGTACATTCCGGCTGAAACACAAGTCAGAATCCACACGAATTTGCGGCGATACCGCAGGCGAGCCTGATAGTCGTTGGCTTCAAACTTGCCCAGCAGCCGGCACATATCCGCGGCCACGCGAGACTCAGCGGCGGTAGCCGCGAAGATCGTGCCATATAGGGTGGCAATGGCGCCCACATAAAACAGCGGCAGGGACCAATCGCCGAGAGTCTCGGTGTACATCCGCGACAGCACCGGAATCATGTTGCCCTTCTCGGCGGGGTTCAGTCCCTGCTTGTGGAGAATGCCGGCGCCCAGGAGGTAGAACGCCAAGGTGGCGACCGTGTAGATCACCATCGAGGCCACAATATCGAGTTGCATGACCCCCACCCAACCAAAGGCGCGCTGACGCCAACCGGGTGAGTCGTCGCGTTTGCCTGCATACCGCGCGTAGCCCTTTTCCACGCACCAGTAGGGATACATGAACAGTTCGGCCGCGCCCACGCCGGTGATGCCGAAGACCGACACGGCGGTAGTGAAGCCGTTGGGCGGGAGGTTGAATTTGAGACCCTCAGAGACCGTAGCCCAATTAAAGTTGTCGGGCCGGCGCATCAGCAGCAAGGCGCACATGAAGGTCAGCATCGTGAACAGCCCCACTTTGATGGTGGCCAGTCCTTCGATGCGCTCGTAGCCACCACCAAGCAGCAGGAGCAGAGTAACGCCCAGCAGCACTACCACCCAAAGATTGACAGGAATACCGAAGATCTGATGCAGCACCTGGCCGACGCCGCCGAACATGGCTCCGATCTGAAACCGCGTCATCGTGATCATGGCCACCCAGCCCCAGACGATCCAATTGACGCCCACGCGCGGGCCAGGGACGCGGTTGAATCCCGCGAGCCCAGTTTCACCGGTGGCAATGCTGTAGCGCCCGATCTCGGCCTGGATGGCCGGCTTGATGAAGCAACTAAGGATGATGATCCAAAGGCAGACGTAGCCCACCTCGGCTCCAAGTTGCGTAGTGGCGATCAACTCGCCGGAGCCTACGATGGAGGCCGACAGGATCATGCCGGGGCCGATGCGGCGCAGGGTAGGCCAGAACCCCTTAGGCGGGTCCTGGATGTCGGCGGGGTCGAGTGCGTAGAGATCTTTCGTTGCGGTATCGGACACTCGGGTTAGGCTATCACACCGCTTGGCCGAGTCGTTCGAATTGAGTGAACAGATTAGCGTGCAGCGCCTGCCGGCCACGGCCACGAAGTGGCTTGGCGGCGCGATAGACTTGGGAGTAGTTGACGAGGACAATTTACTTCGGGCTCGGCTGGCTCGCCGTTGCTCTCGGGTTCGTGGGAGTGTTCGTTCCCGGCATGCCCACTACCGTGTTCGTTCTTGCTGCCGGCTATTGTTTTGCCCGCAGTTCGCCGCGCGCCGAAGCGTGGCTTCTCAATCACCGCTATCTCGGTCCGCCGCTGCGGCGGTATCGCGATACCGGCGGCATGACGTCGCGGATGAAGACCACCGCGCTGATATCCATGTGGACCGCCATTGCTTTCTCCGCGGTGGCGCTGCTGGCCGTCAGCATGACGGCTTCGATCGTCACCGTGTCGTTGGGACTCGTCGGCACGGCGACGATCGTGTACGGCGTGCGGACCGTCGCCTAGAGCTTGTAGGCCTCGGCCGCCGTCTGGCCCCAGATGCGATCCTGCTCGGCCTTCGACAACTTGCCGATGGCCCCGGCCACGGTGTCCACCCAACGCTTGTAGTCAGACGCCACGAGCATCACTGGCCAATCGGAGCCGAACATCAGGCGCTTCGGCGTGAACGCCTCGATCACCGTGTCGATGTAGGGCTGCATTCCGGTGGCGGTCCACTTGGCCCAGTCGGCTTCGGTGGCCATGCCGGAGATCTTGCAGTAGGTGTTGGGACGCTTGGCGAATTCCTTCATCAGCTCGGCCCACGGCTCACGCACGCGGTCTTTGATTCGGGGCTTGGCCACGTGGTCGAGCACGAA
>VFZP01000014.1 GCA_016871115.1 Acidobacteriota bacterium | reverse complement strand
ATGATCAATCACCAGATTCCGCTACCTCGATTCCTTCAGGCGCATCTTGTGTGAGAATCACACTCTCCCTTCAGGCTCATCTTGGATGAGACAAGACTTTGGCTTGCCGAGCGGCCTGGGCTTCCCCTATACTGGAGATTGGGCCATCGGGCCGTCACCCTATTCGTGCGCCTGTTGACCCAACTTTTGTCCACGAGCGCTTTCAAGACGAGGTAGTTTAGTAATGCCGAAGCGTACATTTCAACCGAACAATCGCAAGCGCGCCAAAAAGCACGGGTTCATGAACCGGATGGAAACCAAGGATGGCCGCGATGTCCTCAGCCGGCGCCGGGCCAAAGGCCGCTGGAAGCTTACCGTCAGCGACGAGCGGAACGTCCGCTACGCCGGTCAAGCCTAGTTTTTCATTCCCGAAATCCGCGCGCTTGCTGAAGCGTGGAGAATTCCGCCGGGTTTACGACCAAGGCAGCCGCGTGACCAGTCCCTCCTTTGCGATGTTTTTTTTACGCCGTGATGGCGAACCCGCAGTGGGTGTGCGCGTGGGCCTGACCACTCCGCGGGCCGCGGGAAACTCCGTGGTCCGCAACCGCCTCAAACGCCGGATGCGAGAAGCTTTGCGCCTCACTCTACCCGCTTTCCACCAACCGGTGGACTATGTGTTCCACCCGCGCCGCCCCGTGGCAGACATCGCCTTCCCCCAGTTGTGCGCGGAAGTCGAGCGCATCCTCCGCCGCGCCGAGGCGGCCACACGATGACTCGGCTCCGGGAACTTCCCGCCCGCGGACTCGTCTATCTATTGCGAGGCTATAAGCACCTCGTGTCTCCCTTCCTGCCTTCCGCCTGCCGCTTTCACCCGACCTGTTCGGACTACATGCGCGAAGCCGTAGAGCGTCACGGCGCGCTGCGCGGCGTCTGGCTGGGCCTTGCACGCCTGGCAAAATGCCAGCCCCTCTGCACCGGCGGCATCGATCCGGTTCCCCCGTCTCCTCACCACCACCAATGAGCAATTCCCCTTCCGACAAACAGATCAAGCTGCCCGGGCAGGAACCCGATGGAATGCAGGAGCGTATGCTCCTCGCTCTGGCGCTGATTGGCGTGCTGCTCATGGGCATGCAGTACTTCATGCCCAGCGCGCCGCCTGCCCCGGCCCCTCCGCCTGCCAAGTCCGCGCCAGCAGCCGCAACAACAGCAGCCACACCCAAGCCGGATCAGCCGGCGCCAACCATCGCTGCGGGCACGGGCAAGTCCGCCACGGCGGCTGCCGTCACGGCAGCGCAGGAACAAACCGCGGCGATTGAGACCGAACTCTACAAAGTCGTGTTCACCAATCGCGGCGCGGCCGTGCGGAGCTGGATTCTCAAGAAGTACAAAGACAGCAACGGGGCGCCGCTGGAATTGGTGAACCCCGCGTCGGCCGGGCGGGTGGTGCTGCCGCTGTCGGTCCGCTTCCACACCAATCAGTCCGCCGAGGAGCTCAATAGCGCGCTCTATGCGATGACCGTATCGCCGGACCGGTCGCGCGTGGACTTCCAGTACTCGCAGGGCGGGTGGTTTGCCCGCAAGAGCATCGCGTTCGCCCCAGATTCTTACCTGTCGCGCGTTTCGAGCGAAGTCAGCAATTCCGGCGCACCCAAGCCGCACCTGCTGTACTGGCGCGGAGGCTTTGGAGATTCCACGGTGCTGGGCGCGGCGGCCACGCAGTTAACGCTGCGTCACGACGCCACGTCGGGCTTCAACCAGCTCACCGCGCCTGAGATCGCCAATGCGCAGGCGCACCGCGGGCGCTTTACTTTCGCCGGGATTACCGACGCGTTTTTTGCCGCCGTGGCGCTGCCCGAGGCCGAGAAGGATTTTGAGATCCACTCGATGTCGGATCAACTGGAAAACCCCTTCGACAAGAAGCTCCAGGCCAACGCCGGCATGGCGGTGGGCGGCAGCGCGGTCAATCAGTTTCAGTTTTTCGTGGGCCCCAAGGACACCAAGCTGCTCGCCAGTATTTCGCCGCGTCTGCCGCGCCTGGTGGACTTTGGCTACTTCGGCCTGATTGCTGAGCCGCTGTTCCTGGCACTGCGCTGGCTGAACAACAACCTCGTCCACAATTATGGGTGGGCGATTGTCGTCGCCACCGTGATCATCAACTTCGCATTGTTGCCGCTGAAGATCTCCAGCCTCAAGTCCATGAAGCAAATGTCGGCGCTGCAGCCGCAGATGGTAGCCATCAACGAGAAGTTCAAGGGCATCTCCATGACGGACCCACGCGCGGCGAAGAAGAACGAAGAGATGATGGCGCTGTATAAGAAGCACGGCGTCAGCCCCACGGGCGGCTGCGTGCCGATGATGCTGCAGATCCCCTTCTTCATTGCCTTCTACAAAGTACTGTCGAGCGCGATTGAGCTGCGCGGCGCCAGTTGGCTATGGGTGAGCGATCTGTCGCAACCCGAGACCTTGGCCCTGCGCATGCTGCCGCTGGTCATGGTGGCGAGTCAGGTGCTGATGCAGAAAATGACCCCGCAGACGTCCATGGATCCGGCCCAGCAGAAAATGATGATGATCCTGATGCCCGTCATGATGGGCTTCATGTTCTGGGGGGCTTCCTCAGGCCTGGTGTTATACTGGATGACTGGCAATTTGGTAGGAATTGCGCAGCAGTGGTTCTTCAATCGGATGTTTCCAGCCTCTCCTGCGCCAGCGGCGGTTGCTCCGGCGGCTCCGTTGAAGAAAAAATAGACAGAAAAAAGTAGGGACGCTTGTGAGCCAGCGTTACACCATCGCCGAGCACGGACCGAAGATCGAAGCCTTCCTAAAGAAGGTCCTTCCCCTGATCGGTTGGGATCTGACCTTCGAACTCGCCGAGCACGAGACCATGCATCCGGAGTTTGAAAACCCGGATATTCGCGTGAAATTCGATGGCGAGGATGTCAGCGAATTGCTGGCCAATAAGACGGAAGTGCTGCTGGCGTTGGAGCATCTCACCATGGAATCGCTCCGCATGCCGGCGGAAGAGCACTCTCGCATCTGCTTTGACGCACATGACCATCGCGTGTTGCGCATTGAAGAACTTCGCGCCAGCGCCGCGCAGGCGGCTGAGCGGGTGAAGTCCACCAACGCGCCGTTCCGCTTCAACCCGATGAACAGCCGGGAGCGCCGCATCCTGCATCTGGCGCTGCGCAACGACACCACCCTGCGGAGCGAAAGCGAAGGCCTCGAACCGCGCCGCTACGTCGTCATTTACCCGGCCGGCATGCCGTCTTCGCCGCCGCCACCGAGCCTCCAGCGTCAACTGGTGATGTCGCCGGGCTCTTCGTCGCGGCCGGGTGGCGGAGATCGCGGCGGGCGGGGCCGGGGCGGCCCGCGTGACCGGGATCGCCGTGGCGGTCCGGGCGGCGGCGGCCGTGATCGTGACCGTGGTCCACGTCCTCCGCGTTAGTAGTGAACACATCCACCATAGCGGCAATTGCCACGCCCGCCGGGCGCGGCGGCATCGGAATCGTGCGTCTGTCAGGCGCGCAGTCCCGCGCGATGGCGCTGCAGATTCTCACCGGCGCGTCGCTCTCTGGACCCCGCCATGCTGAACTGGCCACGCTGGCTGACGCCGCGGGCAACCTCATCGATCAAGTGTTGGTGACTTGGTATGCCGCGCCGCGCTCCTACACGGGTGAAGACGTGGTGGAGATTTCCTGCCATGGCGCGCCGGTGGCGCTGCGGCATTGCCTGGAGCGCTGCTGCGACGTGGGCGCACGCCTCGCTGAGCCCGGCGAATTCACGCTGCGGGCATTCACCAACGGGCGGATCGATCTGGCGCAGGCCGAAGCGGTGCGCGATCTCATCGACTCGACGACGCTCTATCAGGCACGCGTGGCGGCACGCCAACTCGACGGTTCGATTTCGCGGCGTCTCGCGCCGCTCAAGGCGCAGTTGCTCGAGTTGATCGCTCTGCTCGAAGCCGGCATCGACTTCGCCGAGGACGACGTCGACGTCGCGCCCGAAGCAGAAATCTCGCGCCGCATCCAGCCCATTGAAGAAGGCGTACGGCGGGTGGCCGCGAGTTTCGCCTACGGCAAGTTGGTGCAGGGTGGGCTGACGCTCGCCATCGTCGGCCGGCCCAACGTGGGCAAAAGCAGCCTGTTCAACCGGCTGCTGGAGCAGGATCGCGCGATCGTTACCGACGTCGCGGGCACCACGCGCGACTTGGTTTCAGAGACCGCGTCCATTGAAGGCCTGCCGGTGCGTTTTGTCGACACCGCCGGCATTCGCGAGGCCACCGAAACCGTAGAGCGGCTCGGAATTGAACGCAGCTATCAGGCGATGGCGGATGCGGACCTGACGGTGGTGGTGATCGATCTCGCGTCGCCGCTCACGCCCGAGGACGAAGCTCTCATCGAACGCGCCGCACGCCAGGGGCGCTACCTCGTCGCGGGCAACAAGGCAGACCTGCCGAACCTCACGCCCACGGCGCTGGCTGCGTCGGCCGTGGCGGTTTCGGCGCTCACTAGCCAGGGAGTGGAGCGGCTCCGCAAGGCCATCGTCGAGGCTGCCGCGCCCGGTGCGGACGCCGCGCGCGAGGACGGTTTCATCACCTCACTCCGCCACGAGCAACTGCTGACGGAAAGCGCCGCCGCACTGCGCCACGCCGAAGCCGCGCTGGGCCACGGGTTGCCGCACGAGATGCTGCTGCTGGATCTCTATGCCGCGCTGCAGCCCATCGACGCGATCACCGGCGCGACCACCGCGGACGATATTCTCAATCGCATCTTTTCGACGTTCTGCATCGGCAAATAGGAACTGCCCTATCGTGGTAACGGGCAGCCGGGATTTGATAGCATCTCCCGGTGCGCCGCCGTTTCCTGTTCCTCCTCCCGCTTGCCCCGCTCCTCGCCCAGACGCCCTACGTCCCTGGTCCGCATGACCATTGGGAACGCCGCTCGCCCGACGCCGCCGGCCTCAACCCCGACGCTGTCCGCGACGCCATCGCCTTCATCCAAACCAAGGAAACCAAACGCCCGCGCGACCTACGCCTGGCCCACGAACTCTCGTTTGGCCGCGAGCCCTACGGCGAGCCGCTCGGCCCCTACAAAACCCGCGGCGACCTCACCGGCGTCATCCTGAAAGGCGGCTACCTCGTGGCCGAGTGGGGCGAGCCGCATCGCGTGGACATGACGTTCAGCGCCACCAAGAGTTATCTCTCCGCCACCGTGGGTCTCGCCGTTGACGCTGGCCTGATCCAATCCATCCATGACCCCGTCCGCCGCTACGTCACCACCGGCGAGTTTGACTCGACGCCCATGAACCGCAAGATCACGTGGGATCACCTGCTGCGCCAAACCAGCGATTGGGAAGGCACACTGTGGGGCAAGCCGGACTGGGCAGACCGTCCACCCGCCGGCGCCGATGCGCTGGAGGCCTACCGCAATCGCCAGCACGCCGAGCCGGGCGCCACCTACAAGTACAATGACACGCGCGTGAATCTGCTCGCCTACTCCGCGCTCCAGGTCTGGCGCAAGCCGCTGCCGCAGGTGTTGAAAGAGCGCCTCATGGACCCCATCGGCGCCTCGCAGACTTGGCGCTGGTACGGTTACGAAAACTCGTGGGTGAACATCGACGGCGTGATGATGCAGTCGGTTGCCGGCGGCGCGCACTTCGGCGGCGGGCTCTGGATCAGCGCGCGCGACCATACCCGCTTCGGGCTGCTCACGCTTCGCCAGGGAAAATGGGGCGGGCGGCAATTGCTCTCAGAGAACTGGGTGAAGCTGGCCCGCACGCCCACGCCCGTACAGCCCACTTACGGCTTCATGAACTGGTATCTGAACACGGACCGCAAGCTATGGCCCAGCGCGCCCGCCACCGCCTACGCCCACATCGGCAACGGCACCAACATGGTGTATTGCGACCCCGAGCATGATCTCGTCATCGTCCTCCGCTGGTTCGAGCAGGAGCACTTCGAAGAGTTTCTGCGCAAGCTCCGTTTAAACTAGGAGCCGCCTCTTTAGCATGCGGCGCAGCCATTTCCTCCAAACCCTACTCGCCGCCCCCACGCTGTCGAGCGGCGCCGAGCCGCCGCCGCCTCGGCCGCGCCGTATCTGTGTGCAGTTCGATGCGGCCGACCATCGCGACGTCCGCCTCCCGCCCGCGCAATGGCTCGCCTATCTGTTTGCCTTCGCCGAAGAACCGGGCTCGCAGATTGATTCGATCTTCTGGGACGTGTCGCTCGGGGACACCTACGCCGCGTATCCGAGCCGCCTCCTGCCTCCGAGTCCGGACCGGTATCTGGCCGAATGGCGGCGGGAAGGCTTTGAGTGGATTCCGGCCATCCTCGAACGCTGCCGGCGGCGCAAGATCGAAGTGTTCTGGCATCACCGGTTCAGCGAAGTCGATATCCGCCCGGAAGGCGGCCTCGAAATGGAGAAGCTGAGTCCGCTGAAAGCGCAACACCCGGACTGGCTGATTCGTTCCTGGTGGTGGCAAGGACTCTGGAACATCGCCTCGCCGGGGTTGCGCGAACACAAGGTCCAGGTGTTGCGCGAGATCGCTGAAACCCTCGATATCGACGGCATTCAGATCGACTTTGCCCGCCACATTCCGTGCCTGCCTCCGGGCCGCCAATGGGAGTTGCGCGATCATGCCTCCGAGTTTCTGCGCATGATGCGCCGCATGCTCGTAGACGCCGGCCGGCGGCGCGGGCGCTCTTTCCTGCTGGCCGCCAAGGTGCCGGAAACGCTTCGCGGCTGCCGCGAAGATGGTTTCGATCTGGCGGTGTGGGGCAAGGAAAACCTGGTTGACCTGCTGACCTTGGGTCGCGCACGATGACCGTGAACGTGGAAGAAATCCGCCGCGTGGTGGGGCCGCGCATCAAGTTGTCGCCCTGCCTGGACGACCATCATGCCACCGATGGCTACCGCTATCCGCCCATCGAGTTCTTCCGCGGCGTGGCCACGAACTGGCTCAATCAGGGCGCCGATTCGGTTACCACCTTCAACTGGGGCGCGGCTCCCGCGGACGAGGCGCGCCCCGTGGGCGGTCGCGCGGTCCCCGCCTCGCAGCAGATGGCGTATCGCGAGATCGGCCGACTCGACACCATGCGGCGCAAAGACAAGCTGTTCATCGTGGAGCGACGGGGCGGATATCCGTGGGCCGAGGGCTATCACAACCGCAATGACCATCTGCCCTTGCCGGCGCGTCTGGCCAACGATGGCCGGCCCACGGTTTTGCCGCTACGTGTCTATGAAACGGACATCCCCTCCGATGCCCGGCTCTCGGTCGTGCTCTTTCGCGCCCGCGCGGCAGACCGGCTGGAGGTTTCCTGCAACGGCCGCCTGCTCGCGTCCCCCGAGATGAATCCAGATTGGCAGGATCCGCAGATCTTCTCACCCCATCCCCAGCCCAATTCCGGTGGGAAGGGCGAATACCCCGCGATACCCAATCAGAAGCTGCTGCGACTCACCTACGCGTTGCCGCCGGCGTTGCTCAGGCGCGGGGAGAACCAGATCCAGGTTCGTGTGCTCGACCGGCCCGCGTTCCGGATCGGTGACGACCTGCAAGTGGAAAAAGTGGAACTCGCCCTCCGCTACCAGGGCGCCTAGTCAGTCGTGTTTTACAAAATCGGCTGAGATTTTGGCGCCGGTTCCCGCATTCAGACTCTAGGGAGCGGCTGTCACGGGCTCCGGCGCGGCCACCAGGCCTAGAGGGACTCTGCCGCGCATTGCACTATGACGCAACCAACCGCCAACAATCTGATGAAGTTGGAAACCGTTCTGAGCCACGTCAACGGTATCCGTCCGGCCCTCCAGGCCGCGCTTGCCTGTCCACACTGCCGCGTGCGCCTTCGGGGTATGGCTTGCACGGCTTGCGAATACCGCCTGGATTCCAGCCACGGCGTGCTGCAACCCCGGACGGAGGCGGGCCGCAACCGCTTCCAGGACTACTCAACCTAAATCCGGCAGTTGGAATCGACCAGACCGCCTCTCGAACTCGTCTGGCCGATTCCAACTGCCGGATTTAGAATGATCGGGCACCTGCTCGTCCAGGCCCACACGGAGAAAGTGCCGGATGGAGAGGCTGTCGCTGGCTCGCCACGCGATACCGCGCTCGGAATCGATGCCTTCCAAGTAGCCCACCAGCAGCGCTCGGAAGTAGATCCCCGGCGCCAAGCTGGGGCGTCCCATCCGGTCGGCGTAGAAGCCGGCGCACCGGGTCTCGACGAACTCGTCGAAGCCGGCCTCATCCAGAATTTCGTTCAGCTTGCTGTAGCACGGATGGCTGGCACTACGCGGCAGTTCGGCCGTGGCCACCCACAGCCACTCCTGCTTGGCCTGCTTCCAGCGTCTTCCCATCGCCATATGCGCATAGACGTCGGAAACATCTCCGGGGTCACCTGTGCTGGACTTTTACCACGGGCTGCTAGGCCCAGCGGACTTCCACGCTGCCGCCAAAGGTCTCGATCCGGCGTGGTGACGGATATCGCAACTCCGGGTTTTCTTCTTCACCTTTTGGGTGAACGACCGGTACGCTCTTTTCCTCGCCCATCCCGTTGAGCATCCATCACTTCATGCCCGACCGGCCAACCCAACTGCCGGATTTAGGCTCAAACGACACTAGGCTGCCGCAGTATGTCGCCCTTGATCTTTCCGAGAACGAATACTACATGCGGTTCCTCACCGATTTCAAGGGTCTGGTGGTGGAGTGCGGCTGCGGTGCGGCGAATGCGAGTGCGCGCTGGGCGCGGCTGAACCCGGAACATGACCTACTCGTGGTGGATATGGACGAGCATGGCCTGCGCAAAGCCGCGCTGCGCGGCCACGCGAATCTCACTCCGCTCGTCGCGCCCATCCAGACGCTCCCTCTGGCCGACCAGTCCGTCGACATGGTGTTTTCCACCTTCGTCGTCGAACACCTTTACAATTGGGAACTCAGCGACTTCTACATCGAGGCCTTCCGCGTGTCGCGCCCCGGCGGCCGGTTGGTGGTGCAGTCCGACGCGGCGTTCTTCGACAAGTACATCCACCCCTTCCTGCGCTTGCTCAAGGGCGAGGGCTGGCGCACCAGCGAGTTCCTCCAGCGGTGGGATACCAGCATCCACGCCGTGCACCATCACAACCTCAAGACCGGGCGCGAACAACTTCAGATCATCGAACGGCACGGATTCTTCATCCAGGCAATGGAAGCCCCGCTCCTGTTCTCCAACCGTGTCCCGTTTGCCGTGGCGTATGAAGTGGTGGCGGGCATCCTGCCGCTTGCGTGGATCGAGCGCTTCCTCGCCACGTCCTAGATCGTCGTCGCCACCCGCGCGCGATAGCCGGCTAAAGCACGGCGGGCGGCTCAGTGCCCGCCTCGCGCGACGCCCGTGCCACGTCCACGCGCGATAGCAGCACCAGTCCCACGAAGAAAAACAAAATCAGCGACACAATCGCGATGCGGAAGTTGTGCGTCAGGGACAAGGCCGCGCCGAAGAACAACGGTCCCAGCCAACTGGTGCCCTTGTCGCTGATCTCATACACGCTGTAATACTCAGCCTCTTGCCCCTTCGGAATTATGAACGAAAACAACGACCGGCTCAGCGCCTGGCTCCCGCCCATCACCGTGGCCACGATCGTGGCGGCGATGTAGAACTGGCTCACCGAGTACACCCAGAAGTAAATCAGCACCACGGCGAAACACCAGATCGCAAGCGTCAGCATGATCGTCCGCCGGCTGCCCAACCGCGCGGCCACCCAGTTAAAGACAATCGCGCCGCCGAAGGCCACAAACTGCACCATCAGAATCGCCGTGGTCAGGTCTGCCGTCGACATCTTCAGCTCTTCGGCGCCGAATTGCGATGCCATCACGAACACCGTCTGAATCGCGTCGTTGTAAATGAGATACGCCACCAGAAACAGCAGCGTCTGCGGATACCGCGGCAGCGCCCGCAGTGTATGCCACAACTGCCCCAGCGCCGAGGCGAGCGCCCCGCGCCCTGCTTCGGGCTGCCGCGCGGGCACGCGATTGCGCAGCGTCCACAACGCGGGGATCGCAAACAGCAGCCACCACAAACCCGCCGAAGCGAGTCCCAGGCGCACCGACTCGCCGCCGCTGAGCCCCAGCCGCTCCGCATTCGAATACAGCCACAGATTCAACGCCAACAGCAGTCCGCCGCCGAAGTAGCCAATCGCCCATCCACGGGCCGACACCGAGTCGCGTTGTTCAGGTGGCGCAATCTCAGGCAGAAACGAGTTGTACACCGTGATGCAGCAGCCGTACGCCAGATTCGCAAACAGATACAGCAGCACGCCCGTCATGAACGCCGTACCCCGCACCCAATACAACGCAATCGTGGCCGCCACGCCGATCAACGTGAGCACGCCCAGCAGTTCACGCTTGCGACGCCCGAAGTCCGCATACGCGCCCACCACGGGCAGAAAGAACACCTGCAGAAACACGGACAGCGACACCGAGTACGGCCACACGGATTCGGTGGCCACGCGGAAGCCGAAATACGGCACCGTACCATCGGCCGCCGCCGCGGACTTCGCCAGCGCCGTCAGATACGGCCCCAGCAGCACGGCCACCACGGTCGTGTAGAACGCCGAGTTCGCCCAATCGTAGACATACCAGCCGCGCTGTTCACGCGCGGAGTAGGGCACGGAAGGGGTCATGCGCGGTCGGCCTCAGGCACCTCGCGCGCGGCCATTTCTTTCAGCCCTACGTAGTCCACCTTGCCACTGCCGAGCCGCGGCATCTTGTCGACATACAGCACCTGGCGCGGCACGGCCACTTCCGGCATGCCTGCTTCACGCGCGGCGGCCAGCAGATTCTCGCGGCGCAAGGTCTTGTCCTCGGAGTACAGCAGGATCACTTCACCGCGCTTGACGCTCTGCACAGTGGTGGCCGCGTGTACCTTGCCGGGCGAAGCGGCGTTTGCCATCTGCTCCACCACTTCGAGCGACACCATTTCGCCCGCCACTTTCGCAAACCGCTTGACGCGGCCGACGATCTTCAGGAACCCGTCTTCATCGATCTCGACGATATCGCCCGTCTCATACCAGCCCGGACCCTTCGCCGGCGAAACAGGCGGCCGCAGCACGCCCGGTTGATCGTGCAGCAGGTAGCCCAGCATCAGGTTCGGGCCTCTCACATGCAGCATCGCGCCCCGCTCGATTCCCGGCACCGGCGTCAATGCGTATTCGATCCCCGGCAGAATGCGGCCCACTGTGCCCACGCGGTTAAACACCGGCGTATTCACCGAAATCGCGGGCGAGCATTCGGTGACGCCATAACCTTCCATGATGCGGTGGCCGAACTTGTGCAAGTACTCAGTGCGTACGCTCTCAGGCAGCTTCTCCGCGCCCGAGAGAATGTAACGCATCGAGTAGAAATCATACTCGTGCGCCATCTTCGCGTACTTCGCCAGGAACGTGCCAGTGCCGAAGAGCACCGTGCAGTCCTGGTCATACGCCATCTCGGGAATCATGCGGTAGTGCAGCGGCGAAGGGTACAGGAACACGCGCGCGCCCGTGGTGAGCGGCACCAGGGCGCCCACGGTGAGGCCAAACGAGTGGAACAACGGGAGCGCGGCGAGGAATTTGTCGCGATTGGAGAACTCGTAGACGGACTGCACCTGCGCGATGTTCGAGAGAAGCGCGCGGTGGCTGAGCACCACCCCCTTGGGCTTGCCTTCCGAGCCCGACGTGAACAGAATCACCGCCGGATCGTCCGGCTTCACATCCGCCACCACGCGGCGCGGGAAACGCAGCGCCCACAACATCAGCCACAGCTTGTCGGTGAGCGTGAAGGTGGGGCGCAGGTCTTCGAGTAACTTGACCTCCACGCCCTTGAGCGCCGCTAATTTCTCGACCAGCTTGGCTTTTTCAAGGAACGCGCGCGAGCTGACGATGGTTTTGATCTGCGCCGTTTGAATCACGCTCTGCATGCCGTCGACGCCGGACGTGTAGTTGATCATCGCCGGCACGCGCTTGGCGCCAAACAAGCCGAACAGCAGCATGACGGTGGGCGAAGCGTTGGGCATCAGCAGCCCCACCACTTCACCCTCGCGCGTGAAGCGCGACACCAGCCGGCCCAGCGCGAGCGCGCCACGCAGCACGTTGCCGAACGAATCCGGCGTGAAGCGGATATCGGAGAGGACTTCCGATTTGCGCCCGAACGTCTCTACCGACTCGAGGAATTTGTCGAAGAGATTCGTCATCTGCAGCGAGGCAAACCAGTTGGCCTCGAGCATCTGACGCATCTGATGGCTCGCTTTGCGGCGGCGTTCGCGTCCCGTGCGGCCGGTGGGTTCGTCAAGATGCACCAGGGGGAAAAACGTCACGCGCACGGGCACGCGGAGCCGCGTGGGATGGGGCGCGGGCAGGCGAGACCAGAACGAACGAGTCAGCCCGTCGAAGTTCACCGGCAAAATCGCCGCGCCGGTCTTCGAGGCCAGAAACGCAAAGCCGTCGTAGACCTTCATCAGGCTGCCGGTGGCGCTGATCCGTCCTTCCGGGAAGATGCACACGGGCTTGCCGGAGTTGATCAGGTCCACCACCTGGCGCATGGCGTGCGGGTTGGAGGTGTCCACAACCAGGTGCGGCACAAAGCGCAGGATGAACTTGAAGTGCCAGCGCGCGGCGATGGTGGTGTGCGTGATCCACCAGATGTCGAAGGGGCAGAGCAACCCGATGTAGAGCGGGTCAATGAGGCTCTGGTGATTGGCAATGATCAACAGCTTTTCGGGCGTTTTTTGCGGAATGGGCCCGTGCACTTCGTAGTTTGAAAAAAGCCGCAACACAAGGCGGACGATCAAGCGCAGGAATGTCATGACGGGTTGATCCGGAGGCTGGCCACGCACAAACACTTGGGGAGTTGCGTTTCCCCGGCATTGGCCGGCGGCGCTGCGGGCGCAATCGGCGAAAGCCCTTGGATAAGAGCCCGCGCGATCGGCAAGATCGCGGCAGCTTGAAACCAGCGCATTTTTCTATGGTAAGCCAGCGATAGGATAGAAGGTTGTTTCGCCTCTGGGTCCCCACGGTAACGATGTTGCTGGTCTCGCTGATCAGTTACATAGACCGCACCACCCTCGCCATCCTCGCGCCTACCGTCTTGAAAGAGACGGGGCTGACCGTGGAAGACTACGGCTGGATCATCTCGACCTTTTCCACGGCCTACATGATCGGCAACCCGGTGTGGGGCAAGTTGCTCGACCGCATCGGCCTGCCTCGCGGCATGACGATGTCGGTCGCCTTCTGGACGCTGGCCTCCACCGCGCACGCCTTCGCGCAGGGCTTCTGGACGTTTGCGATTGCGCGCGCGGCGCTGGGGTTCGGCGAAGGCGCGACGTTCCCCGCCGGCTTGCGCGCGGCCGTGCAATCGCTCCCGCCGCACCTGTGCTCGCGCGGCATTGCCATTTCCTACAGCGGCGGGTCGCTGGGCGCGGTGGTGACGCCGCTCATCGTCGGGCCTGTGGCGGCGGCGTGGGGCTGGCGCGGGGCGTTCTGGTTTACCGGCGCGGTGGGTGCGGCGTGGCTCATCCTCTGGTATTTCGTCAGCCAGCGCGCCGACATGCAAAGCACCGCGTCGCGCGCCACCGAAGACGCCGCGATCGCCTGGGGTGACCGGCGCGTCTGGGCCTTCATGGCCGCCTATGCGCTGGGCGCCTTCCCGCTGGCGTTTGTGCTCTATCAATCGTCGTTGTTTCTGAATCGCGCGATGAAGCTGAGCCAGAGCGAAGTCGCCGCTTTGCTCTGGATTCCGCCGCTCGGTTGGGAAGCGGGCTACTTTGTGTGGGGCTGGTTGACGGACACTTCGCTCCGCCGCTCCGCGCGGCCGCTGGCTGTCTATCGGGGGCTGATGGGCGCGGCCACGCTGTTGAGTCTGCCGCTCGCCGCCGTGCCGTCGATCGGCCAGCCGGGCGCAAGCGCGGCAGTCGTGATGTTCTGCCTGTTCTTTGCGATGTTCGTGGCCGCTGGTTTTGTGATTGCGCCCATCAGCTACGCCACGCGCGCCTTCTCGCGCCGCAACGCTAGTCTGATCGCGGGCCTCGGCGCAGGTTCCTGGGGAGCATTTGTGGCACTGCTGATGCCTCGCATCGGCCGGCTGCTCGATAGGCAGGACTATGGGACGGCGTTCTGGGTGTCGGCATCGTGCCCGGTGCTGGGCTACGCGTTGTGGTTCGTGCTGAGCCGCGGCACAGGGTTTGACGAAGAGCCGGGGGCGGCCGCTCGCCCCTGAAGGGCGCTACTGCTGCGTGCGGTAGTCGGTACGCTCTTTTTCCACCTTCTCGGCGCCAGGAACAGATTCCAGCGCTTCCAAGGCGGCGGCCGGCGCCGAGCCGGTGAGCACGCCAATCGCTTCCAGGTTTTCTCTGAGAGTGAAGCCCTTGGCCTTCAACTCGCGTTGGACTCCAGCGGCTTGCGTGGCGCCCAGGTGGCTCTCTTTCAGGAATACGGACACGCCCACTGGCGGCTCCGGCTTGCTCTTCCCCGTTTTCTTGGGCATGGTCAAGCCTTCAACCACAAGTATAGCCGCCGGGCCTGCGACTGCCTCTGCCGCGGGCCCGGCGGCGCGCTTGTCGTGCTAGATCGGGGCCTGGACAAGCCCGGCTCCCACGTCGCGGCTAGGCAGATTCAACCGGCGGGCATTGCCCGTGAGCAGTTGCCAAAGCGCCGTGGCCGGCGTGTTCACACCTCGCGACTCAAGCCACATGGCGGCGATGCCCGCCACGTGCGGCGTAGCCATGCTGGTGCCGCTGATGGTGTGATGGCGCGGCGGCCAGGGACGCCCGGGTCCGGTGGGCTGAACCGATGCCGGGAACGGATCCGGTGCGGAGGAGAAGACGGCCACACCCGGCCCGGCGATGTCGACGCCGCCGCCATTCGGATTGCGTCTGCCGTTGGAGAATTGCGCGATGCCGAAATTCGAATCTACCGCTGCCACCGCCATGATCGACGGGCAGTTGGCCGGGCGGCTCACCGGAGCGATCTGGCCGGGTCGGCTGCTGTCGTTGCCCGCCGCCGCGATGATCAGTTTGCCAGGATTGGAACGTAGGGTGCGCTGCGCCACGTTCTCATAGATAGGTGAAGGCCCCTCGCCTACCTGCACCGGCGCGCCGAGCGACATGGGAATCACGCGGCACTTGTTGGTGATGGCCCAGTTGATACCGACCAGGATCCCGGTGTCCCCGCCGCTCCCGGCATTGCTGAGCACCTTGCCGGCAAAGATCTCCGCCGCAAACGCACAGCCATAGCGGCGCACACCGGTGACGGGGCGCTGCGGGCCGAGCGCGCTGCCGATGCAGTGCGTGCCATGGCCGTTGAGGTCGTCAACCGCCTGCCCGTTGATGAACGACTGGCTGCTGACCACGCGGCCCGGATAGTCCGGATGATTGAGGTCGAAGCCGGTGTCGAGCACCGCCACGCGAATGCCGCGGCCGGCGAAGCGGGACCGGTTGACGAGGGTCGCCCGCAAACCCAACGTGAATTGCGCGGTGTTGGCCAGCATCGCGGCCATCACGTCTTCGTCTTCCAGCGAGGCTTCACCCTCACGGGTGGCCAGCGTTTCGTAGAGGTGGTTCACCGCGTCTTTGTAGCCGCGCAAATACTGCAGGCTTTGCTCGTCAAGTCCGCCGCCGAGGGTATAGATGATGCGCTCTGGTTCAACGGCCAGGATCTTGGAGTCAGACGCGGCCGCGGATTCGAGCCCGCCCACCTGCGAGGGGTCGGAATCCACCACGGCAACGTTCAGTTTGTCCAAGTAGAGCACCTCGGCGCCTTCAGCCTGTGACATGGACACCGCAGCGCCTGTGAAATCGGCTGCGCTACACGCCGTCTTCAGGCCCGAGGCCTGTTTGATGGCTTCCAGGCTGCTCTTGCCGCAGTCCTCGGGCAGCAATACCAAATACTTGCCGGTGAATTCGCCGGTAAGGGGCGTCACGGCGCCAGTGGATGCTTCGGCTGGCTGGGCGGTTCTTCTTGATCCACGCGCACGGGGATTGGGCATTTTGGCGATCTCCTTTTGCGAATCGATACTTGGAGGCGATTCGAACAGGTAGTGCAAGCCAGCGACGGAACGTTACATCGCTTTCGCGGAAGAAGCTGTGGCGAGGAGGGAGACCACTCTAGTTTTCGCGCAGCACCCGGGCTGGATCGGCCGACGAAGCGCGCCACGCAGGCAGCAACACCGCAATGAGTGCAGCGAGCGCCAGCACCGCGACGGCCCATCCCAGCGGCGCGGCTTCGAGCGACCCTTCCAGGCCGAAGCGCTCGTGATCCACATAGCGCCGCGCGAGGAACCACGCCATCGGTGCACCGATGGCAAGGCCGGCGCGGGCGACCGCGAGCCCTCGCCGAGCACCATGCGCAGCACCGTT
This sequence comes from Acidobacteriota bacterium, assembly GCA_016871115.1. Lineage (GTDB taxonomy): Bacteria > Acidobacteriota > Terriglobia > Bryobacterales > Bryobacteraceae > VFZP01. The sequence goes on along the minus strand of VFZP01000014.1, from coordinate 17,741 downwards.
TGGGGCGTTGCACCGAGCGCCATGCGGATGCCAATCTCGCGCGCACGCCGCGCCGTGGCGTACGAGAGCACGCCGTAGAGGCCGATCGCGCACAGCGTGAGAGCCAGCACGCCGAAGCAGCCGCACAGCCACGCAAACAGGCGCTCGCGGCGTAGCGTTTCGCCGATCTGCTGATCCATCGTGAGCGCGCCGACGATGGGCAAGGCAGGGTCGAGCTCAGCCACGGTACGGCGGACGGGTTCGATCATCCCCGCCGGAGCGGTGCGCGTGCGGACCACAACCGTCATGGCGTCGTGCTCAAGCGGATGGGGCAGGTAGAGCACGGGCGCGGACTGGCGCGCCATCGAGTCGTGCCGTGCGCGGCGCGCGATGCCCACTACCTCGAACTTCCTGTCGCCGTCGCGAAACCGGGCGCCGAGCGCATGTGAGCCGAGTTGCCACGCCATTTCCTCGCTGACCACTGCTGTGTAAGCCTGGTCGCGCGAGTCCCGCGGAGTGAGCCCGTGCCCGGCGGTGATGTCAATCCCCATGGCGCTGAAATGGCCGGATGAGACGGCGTTCACCAAGACCGGGATCGCCTTGGGCTGGCCGTCGAACTGGATTCTCTCACCCCACCCGCCGCCGCTCAGAGGCCGGACCCGTGCCAGCGCCACCGCTTCCACGCCGGGGCCTCGCCGAGCTTGCGTTCAAGGTCGAGCGAGAACTGCCGAAGCCACGGACCCTCGTAACCGGATTGCCCGGGTTTGACATCGAACAGCAACAGCCGGCTGCGCGCTATGCCGGCGTCGCGGTTGGCCAGATCGGCAAGGCGCCCGGTGAAGGCGAACGCCGCGGCAAGCAACAACACGCCGATGGAGACCTGGGCGGCGATCAGCAAGCGGCCCGGCGCCATGGATAGCGAACCCGCTCCGAGATCCCCGCGCGTCACGCGGAACGTGGGGTAGAGCCCGAACAGCAGCGCGTCAGCGCCGTCAGCGTGAGGGTGTACCCGGCCGCGCGAGTGTCGAAGGAAAGGTCCAGCCGGAATGCGCCGATCTCAGCCGGCAACAACGTCAACGCCGCCTGCGCTACCGGGCGCGCCACGGCGATGCTCAGCAAACCGCCCGCCAGCGCCAGCATCAAACTCCTGGTGACGAACTGGCGCACCAGCCGCGCGCGGCCGCCGCCGAGCGACGCGCGAATCGATACCTCCTGCCTGCGTGCGCCGGCGCGAGCCAGCAGGAGATTGGCGATATTGGCACAGGCAATCAGCAACACCAAGGTCACCAGCGTGAGCAGCACCGAGAATGGATTGCCGAACTCGCGGCGCAGGCCGCCGAGCCCGTGCGAGCCGTCTTGGAAGCGCAGACGCGGCGCGGTGGCGGGCTCTTTGAGTGTGCCCTCCCGCGTGGAGGCAAACACCGGATCGAGCGAACGCGCCATGGCTTCGGCGGTCATCTCCGGCGAGCGGCGCGCGATCATGTGCAGAAACCAAGACCGCGGCCGGTCCCAATGCCGCGCCAGCCAGCTACGTGTCTCAAGCAAGTCCGGCGCCTTGCATAGCGAAGTGTACAGGTCAGTGGTGTCGCCCAGCCGTATGCCCGTAAAACTGCGCTGGAGCACGCCCGCTGCGGTGTAGCTGCGGTCGTTGATGCGCAGGGCGCGGCCCACAATAGCCGGGTCTGAGCCGAGGTGCGACTCCCAGAATTGGTACGTCACTACCACGGCGGCGCCGCGCGAAGAGCTGACGCTCACATCTTCCGGGTTTCGATGCGCGGCAATCTCAGCGCGCCCGGCGGCGCGGTCTCGCAGCGTCTCAAAAGCGCGCACGCTGAAGTAATCCGCGGCCAAGCCCGCGCCGTCGCGGAACATGTTGCCGCTCATCAGGTCGTCCAGCCCCTAGGGCGCGGCCTTGGCCTCCCACAGCACTTCGGAGATCTGCTCCGGCGCCAGTGAATCGAGCGTACGCCACAACAGCCCTTGCATCAGCGACAGGATGGCGGTGTTGGCCCCGATGCCCAGCGCGAGCGAAAGCACGGCGGCGGCGGTGAAGAGCGGCGCGCGGCCCATCATGCGTAAACCGAAGCGCACCTCCTGCCCCAGCGTGGCGAGCGGCTGCTAGCGGCGTTCATCGCGGCACTGCTCTTTGGCACGATCGACGCCGCCGAACTCGCGCCGCGCCTTTGCGCGGGCTTCCTTGTGACTGAGGCCCTGGCGCTCGAACGCCGCGGCCAGTTCATCGAGGCGGAATTCGAGCTCGCGGTCGAGTTCAGTCTCTGCTTTGTGCCACGGCCAGCGCATCGCGGTTAGCCCTCCAACACCCAGCCGATGGCGCGCGAGTAGTTGCGCCATTGCTCCAGTTCGTCGGCGAGTTGCTGCTGGCCGAACGCGGTCAGCGCGTAGAACTTCGCCATGCGGCCGTTTTCCAATTCTTTCCACTCGGAGGAGAGCAGGCCCTTGCGCTCCAGGCGGTGGAGGGCGGGGTCGAGCGAGCCCTGCTGCACGTCCAACACTTCACGCGACGTAATCAGGATGCGCTGCGCGATGCCGTAGCCGTGAAGCGGCGCAGGCGCGAGCGTCTTTAAAACAAGCAGGTCCAGGGCGCCCCGCAAATTCTATATATGTAGAATGTCAAGGCATCAATCCCAGACTTTCGGTTTGGGCTGGAGCGAGGTGGGGTCTTCGTGGGCCTGTTTGAACAACTCGTCGAACTTCTTGTTCAACACAGCCTGGCGGTTGCGCTGGTCGTCCATATGCTTCTGGAACTTGTCGCCCCGCTGTGCCTCTTCTTCTTTTAAGCGGCGCACGGCAGCGGCCAGATCCTCCACCGGAGCGGGCTTTTCCTTAGCTTGGTGCGTGATCACCGCGCGCGTTTCCGGATCGATGCGCAGAGTAGCGTCACAGCACGGACACTCAACTTCCCACAGGTCAGAAGGTTTGCGAGGGGTAGGCTTGGCCATACGGGCAGCTTACCCCACGCAGGGCTCGGCGGAACACCTTAGAAATCTCCCGCCCGGCCGAGATTGTCTAACGGGTTTCCAATTGCCGGTCTAGTGTTGCCGTTTGATTGTTCGTCTCGTAGGAACGCTTTATTGTTGAAACTGGAGACGACAATGTTGCGCGCAGTGATAGTTTCGCCAGATGCCGACATGGCCTCGCGCCTTTCGGAAATGATCCGAAGTCAGGGGCAGGTGGGGCTTATGAAGCTCTCCGACCGTTACCCGTCCGGTTACGATTTGGAGCGGTTTCTCCGCGCCAACGCGCCGCAGATCGTCTTTCTCAGCATCGAAGATCTAGCCAAAGCCAAGGAAATGCTGCGGGGGATCGAAGAGACCCTGCCCGGGTGTCAGGTGGTGGCGATTGACCGCGCCTGCGATCCGCAAGTGCTCCTCAATCTCATGCAAGTGGGCGTGCGCGAGTGCCTTGCCTATCCGTTTGAGAGCCAGTCGTACAAGGTCACCATCAACCGGCTGGCCGAGCAACTGGACAAGCGCCCGGCCAAGATTGAGTTTTCCGACAACGTGTTTTGCTTTCCGCCCTCCAAGGCAGGAGCTGGCGCCACTACTATTGCCTTAAACACTGCCGTGGCCATGTCGCGCATGCCGGATAGCCACGTTCTGATGATGGATCTGGATCTCAACTCCGGGCTGGTCGGCTTCATGCTGAAGCTGGACAATGTCTATACCATCTACGAAGCTGCCGAAAACGCGTCCAAGCTGGACGAGCATCCTTGGCCACAACTGGTGGCCTCGATTGGCAAGCTCGACGTTTTGCCCGCTGGGCGTTTGGACTCTCAGACCCACATTGACCCCATGCAGGTCCGGCAACTGGTCTCGTTTGCACGCCAGTTCTACAGCTCTATCTGTATTGATCTCAGCGGCAACATGGAGAAGTTCTTCATTGAAGTGATGCAGGACTGCAAGAAGGTGTGCATTGTATGCACGCCGGGAATCCCGTCGCTGCATCTGGCCCGCCAGAAGCTCAGCCTGCTGCAATCGATGGACCTCGGCGACAAGGTCTCTATTCTGATGAACCGGGCGCAGAAGCGGCCGATAATCAGCACCGTGCAGATCCAATCGCTGCTCGGCGTGCCGGTCTACCAGGAGTTCCCGAACGATTATCGCGGCGTGCACAACGCACTCACCACGGGCCGCGAGATTGACTCCTCCACCGAACTCGGCAAGCAGTTCACGCAGTTGAGCCACTCAGTGCTCGAACAGTCCGGGCCCAAGCTGGGTGCGAAGAAGAAAAAGAACTTCCTCGAATACTTCACGGTCACTCCAACACGCGCCTGATCTTGCGCTATCATGCCGCCATGGCAACTGTCCTGGCCGGGCAAACGGCTCTGATAACAGGCGCAGCGAGGGGCATCGGCGCGGCGTGCGCGGTGGAACTGGCTCGCGCCGGCGCAGCGCGCGTGGTGCTTTGCGATGTACGGGCATCAGAAGACGAAGTTACCCGCCAAACGATCCGTGACGTCCAGAATGCCGGCGCCGAGGTGCTCTACCAACAGGCCGACGTCGGCAACCGTGCCGCCATGGAAGCGCTGTTTGCCTCCGCCGGCGCAGTGGACATTCTGATCAACAACGCCGCCATCAATATCCGCAAATCGCTCCTCGAACTGGAGCCGGACGACGTGGCCCCTGTCTGGCAAGTGATCCTGTGGGGCACCTTTCATTGCTCGCAATTCGCGGCGCGCCAGATGGCTGCTTCCGGCCGGGGCGGCAGCATCGTCATGATCAGCTCCGTCCATGCCGAGCGTGCTTTCCCCCGCTCCACCTCCTACAACGGCGCCAAGGCAGCGGTGAACCAGATGGCGCTCACCTGGGCCGCCGAACTGGCGCCGCACCGTATCCGCGTCAACGTCATTGAGCCCGGCTGGACCGACACGCCCGGCGAACGCACCTTCTATACCGAGGAACAGATCCGCGAAGAAGGCGCGAGGCTCCCGCTGGGCCGGTTGGGGACGCCGGCGGAGATTGCCCGCGCCGCGCGTTTTCTGGTTTCTCCAGACGCCTCCTACATCACCGGGGCGATCCTGCGCGTCGATGGCGGGATCGTGCTCCCGAAGGCCCCCTGAAGAACGCAGCCCGGCCTCAACTAAGTGGTTGTTCGGAGTAGCCGCTGCCCATTCGGGACACCCTAAAGGTTTCGCCCTAGCGCGCCGATTCCCCTACTGAGGCTGCTTGCGCCGTCACCAAGGGCAAAGGCGGCAAATTGGAAAAAGATTGGCGCTAAGGTGAAAGGGACTTCGCTTCCCCCCATGCCATCGGCCGATACGAGTTCGGAATTCTATACCTGGGAAATCGCCGGGAGGTCCGTTGCGGTCAAGCTGAGCCTTGCCTTTGTAGACCGCCTGCTCCAGGAAGTCATGCGCGGCTTCGGCGCAATCCCACGGCGCGGCGTCGAGATGGGCGGCATCCTCCTCGGGTCAATTGACCGGTCTTCGGGCCGGCCGGTGGTGACGGTTGAGGACTATGGGCCCGTACCTTGCCAGAATTCACGCGGCGCAACCTAACAATTGTCGGGCGATGAACTTGACCGCTTCAAGAGCACTCTCGAAAAGTGGTCGCCGGGTGAGGCCAAGCAAACCTGCGCGGTGGGTTACTATCGCAGTCACACGCGCGAGGGGTTGAGCCTCGCCGAGGAAGACATTGAGCTGTTCAATCAGTTCTTTCCGTCGGCTGAAGAGATCTGTCTGGTGGTGAAGCCATTTGCCACGCGGGTCAGTCAAGCGGGCATCTTCTTTCGCGAAAACGGTAACATCCGCGCGCAGTCTTCCTATCAGGAATTTCCATCCCGGCGGCGCGAGTTAAGTGGCGCTACCGGGCCGGCTGTGCGTCCCGGCGCCGCGGCGCGGGCAGCGGCCGTTGCTGCCGCTTCTGTTCCTCCGCAGGCTGCCGCGGCGGCTGCGGTGTGTCAGGAAGGCCGCGGTCCAGTGGCGGTTCCTCCGCCAGGAGCCCCCATCGATTCATCCGGGCCGTTCGCATCGGCTGTGCCATCGTTTGGCATGCCGGCCGCCGAGGTGGCTGGGCAAGAATCGGACGCCGGTGCGGGCACGAAGTTCAAGTCCGGATGGGTATGGTTGCCGCTGTCGATTGTCTTCCTGGTTCTGGGCACGGCGCTGGGCCTGCAGATTGCGATGAGCCAGCGGAACTCACTGCCCGCCAGCCTGCGGCCTGATCCTTACTCCTTGCATCTCACCGTCACGCCGTCGGGAGGCGACAGCTTGCACGTCCGTTGGAATCGCGATTCCAGGCCCATACACGAACAGTCCAAGGGCTCGCTGGTGATCAATGACGGCGGCGCGCAAAAGGTCGTTGCGCTCGACGCGGACCAGTTGCGCAACGGCAGCGTGGTGTACCGCCGCGCCAGTAACAACGTGCGGTTCCGGCTCGAAGTGCAGATCGCCGACCGTGTGTCGGTGGCTGAGTCGATGGACTTCAAGGTCTTGTCACAGGACTAGCCGCCGCTGATTTTGCACGCGGGCGGAAGTCGGTCCACTCGGTGAAGGACTCGTTGCGCAGGTTCTTTACCAGCATGATCCGCGCGCCAAAGCGGATCCGCTGGCGGTCAGTCAGCCAGGAACCATCGGGCATGATGCGCCGGTGCATCTGAAAGCGGGTGCCCTTGTCGATCCGTCCGAGGATCCCGAAGCCGACGCTCACCGTGTCGAACATCTCGGCGTCCGCCTGCACCAGTTCCGACGTGGCTTTGTCCAGCCAGATCTGTCCCTTCATTTTTTCGAACACCCGCGCGCGCATGTTTCGCGCCCGGTAGCCCGCCCTCGGTTGCGCGTCCAGATGCAGCACAGCGCGTCCGTCCATCCCAAGCTCGCCCAGCAACTTGAACTCGAGCGCGTCCGGGAATTCCAGGAACCAATCTTCCTCAGCGCCTCGACGCCCGGCAGAGGCACGCCGCGTTACGCTCGCCTTCTGCGTGGGTGCCTTCAACTCTGCCAACCGGCCCTCGATCGCGGCCTCCTCGGCCTTGCGTTCCTCGGCCGTCAACGCCCTGCCATTGCGCTCCAGCGTGCGGCCAAAGGTGAAACCGTCGATCTCAATCCGCTCCCAGGCGTAAGACTGTGTGGAAATCGGCTTGCCCGAAGCGTCCAGTTCTGAACGATCATTCCGGGCTTTGAACAGAAAGCGGCCGCGGTTCTCCTCGCCGTTCTTCAACCCGCTCAGGGACTTCCGCACCAACTCACGCAGATCCGCCGGCTGCGGTTGTGCCGCTGCCGCGGCGGCGGGCAGAGCCGCCAGCCAAAGAACCAAATCCCAGCGCACCCGCTACGGCTCCTTCACCGCCAGAATCTGCCCGGCCTTCACCTGCGGCAACCGTTGTACGCGGCCATCCGGCCACCGGATCTCAAGGTCCGCCACCGCCGCCGCGCCCAAGCCAAAGTGCAGCCGCGGGTCGTTCACCGAGTAAAAACTCCCCTGGCTGGCGACCTCCTGCGCCTGCACCTTGCCGCCGTAGCGCGCAGTCACCCGCGCACCGATGGCCGAGCGGTTCGAACGCGTACCTTCCAGCGCCACCGTGAGCCAATGGACGCCGCCCGCCGGCAGTTGGTTGCGCAGCAGCGACGGCGGCTCTCCGAGATTCACCATCACCGCGTCGATGTCCCCGTCGTTGTCATAGTCGCCAAACGCCGCTCCGCGGCTTGCATGCGGCTGCGCAATCGCCGGCCCGGCTTCGTCAAACAGCTCTTCAAACCGCAGGCCCAGGCTGCGGAAAACCACGCGCGGCGTGCGCCACGGATACGCCGGCAGGCGCTTTTCAATTTCGGGGTAGACGTTGCCGGTCACGGCGAACAGATCCGGCAGGCCGTCGTTGTCCAGGTCGGTAATCGCCGCGCCCCAGCCGATGTAGCGCGTCTCCACGCCGAGCCCGGACTGAATCGTCACGTCGTCGAAGTTCCCCTTGCCGTCGTTGCGGTACAGCACGTTGGTGTCGTCGGCAAAATGCGTTTTGAAGATATCGAGGTGCCCATCCAGGTTGTAGTCGCCCACGCCCACGCCCATGCCCGCCTGCTCCATGCCGTCTTCGTTCAGTGCGATGCCGCGCTCGAGACCGCTTTCAGAAAACGTGCCGTCGTGGTTGTTGCGGAAGAAGAAGCTGGGCGTCGAATCGCAGGCCACGAAGAAGTCCGTCCAGCCGTCGCCATCCAGGTCCGCCGGCACCACCGTCATTCCGTAACTGCCGCCCGCTTTGCCCACGCCGGACGCCGCGCTGATGTCGGTGAATTTGCCGCCGCCGTCGTTGCGGTAGAGCTGATGGCGGTCCGGCGGCAACCCCCGCGGACCGCAATTCACCGGCACACCCTTCCAGTTGCAGTTGCCGGACTGACCCGGCTTCGGTACGCGCTTGATGTCGAAAATCAGGTAGTTGGCCACGAACAGATCGAGGTCGCCGTCGCGGTCGATATCGGCAAACGCCGCGCCGCCGCCCCATCGTGTCTCCGGGCGCAGGAGCCCCGCCGCGGCAGTGGTATCGGTGAAGGTGCCGTCGCCGTTGTTGCGGTAGAGCAGGTTCTGGCCGTATTGGGTGATGAACAGGTCCGGGTAGCCGTTATTGTCGTAGTCGCCGGCGGTGACCGACCCGGCCCAGCCCTGGTGTGCGAGCCCTGCCTTCTCGGTCACATCGGCGAACTTGCCGTTGCGCTCATTGCGGTAAAGGCGATTGGTGACGCCGGGGACCGGCGCGGCGTCGATGCGCGTGCCGTTCAGCAGGAAAAGGTCGAGCCAGTCATCGCGGTCATAGTCGATCCACGCGACGCCACAGCCCACGGTTTCAAGGATGTACTGCTTCACCTGGTCGCCGCCGTAAATCACCGGATGCGTGAGCCCGGCTTCGGCGGCCACGTCCACAAACCCGGTGCGAAACGGAAGGCCCGAGGCTTTTCCGCGCGGCTGCGGCTTCACCACGCGCGAGGAAACCCCTTGTGTCCAGGCGATTACAGCGACACCGGCAACGGCGGCGGCAAGACGAATCAGCACGCGCATCGTGAGATTAGGATAGCGCGGAGCGAGAGTGGTTTGCGGAGTTTTAGCGCCCGTGGTAGCATCGAAGGAGTTGCCCGTAAAGGGCAATTACCCCAAGCGGGGACGTAGCTCAGTTGGTTAGAGCGCCGGCCTGTCACGTCGGAGGTCGCGGGTTCGAGCCCCGTCGTCCCCGCCATTTCCCGCCTGTTAATCTCCCGTACCATCCACACCGAATAGGCGCAGCTCTGGCGTTCAACCCCGCGTCGGCATGCGGAGGCCGAGCGGTTGCTTCGCGCGGCGCTCGTGCTGCGTCCGCGCAACGCGCAGGTGAACGATCAGTTGGCGAAACTGATTTGGCAGAAGTCCAAGAGCCGGGAGGCCGCCGCATTATTGGACCGGGCCACGCGGGCCGACCCGAATATCGCGAAACATTCTTTCTCCAGGGCACCGTGCTGCAGGCGCTGGGACGGCGAACCGAAGCGGCGCGCGCGCTCGCGCGGGTGAAGCAACTGTCCGAGCGGGATGTCGCGCGGCAGCGGGACTTGTTCTCGGAGCAGCAGCCCTAGCCGTAGCGTTTGCCGGCGGCGAGCCATGCGCGGCGTGCCACGCCGAACGCGCGCGCAATCAGGGCGCGTCGGCTCATGCCCGTTCTCTCACCGCGTTCACCGGCGAGCATTTCGATGGGCGCAAACTCCGCGGGCCAGGCGGCGTGAGCTACACGTACCGCGGCAACACCGTGGAGATTGCGCGGAACGGCGCTGAGCCGGTGCAGGCCACCGTGCAGTGGGCCTTCGGCGCGGGCACGCAGGCCGTGACGCCGGTGATCGAGCGCAACGGGCGCGTGGTGGAGCATCGCGTGTCCTGGTGTCGCGACGAGAATCGCCTGGGGCTCACGCCGGGGCACGACGCCGCCGCGGCCGTCGATCTTGAAGACGCACTCGGCGTGGTGCAGAGTGCCCGCAACGTGCAGCGATGTTTCGGCTGCCATCAGACGTTGGGCGAGCCGGGCGTGACGTGCCAGGCGTGTCACGGTGACGGCGCGGCGCACGCCGCCAAGCCCGCGGCGCGCGGTGCGATTGCGCGAGACCGCTCCGTAGCGATGTGCGCGCGTTGCCACCGCTCGCCCGACGCCGTATTTGCCTCCGCCACGCCGGAGCTCGAAGACCCCAACAGTATTCGTTTTGCGCCCATCGGGCTGCTGGCGAGCAAGTGCTATCAAAGGAGCGCCGCACGGAAGCTGACGTGCGTGTCCTGCCACAACCCGCACGGCGAAGCGCAGCCCGAACCGGCGGCAGTGTGCGCGGGGTGCCACGCGGCCGCGGTGCGGGCACGGGCGGGTTGTCCGCGTACCGCAGACCGGTGCCTCGATTGCCACATGAAGGCGTCGTCCCCCATGCCTGGGCTGCGGTTCACCGATCACCGTATCCGCTTGTACGGCCGGTAGCGCGAAACACGATCAAATCTGGACATGCCGACCAATCACCCGGATCTTGCCGGACGCCGTTTTTTCCTCCGTGCGGCAGGCGTTCGCCTCGCGCTGCCTCCGCTCAATTCCTTGAGCGCCGGCGCGTTGGGATCAGGGCTCGCCGTCACCGCGCTTTCTGCGAACGCCAAAACGGTGCGGCCTGCGCGCATGGTGGCCATCGGCAATGCGTTCGGATTTTTTCCGCAGAAGTTCTTTCCCACCGAAGCGGGCACGGATTACACCGCGCCGCATCTGCTGGAACCGATCGCGCAGTACCGCAAAGATCTCACCGTCTTTTCCGGGCTGGACCACGGCGTAAAAGGCGGACACTTTGCCGTGCACTCCTTCCTGAGCGGCGTGCGCCAGGTGGATGCCAAAGGCATGCCAGACGGCAACATCAGCCTGGATCAGCGCATGGCGGAAACCGTCGGTGGCGCCAGGCGGTTTCCTTCGCTGACGCTCGGATCGGAAGAGGGCCTGCACGGCGGCTGCATGATGAGCTGGACGCGCAGCGGCACGCGCGTGACTCCCATTCAAGGCCCGCGCGAGTTGTTTCGCAAGCTGTTTGTCACAGAGAGCGCGGCTGAGCTGGAACGTACCAAAGACCGGCTCACGTTGCAGGGCTCGATTCTCGATGCCGTGAATGGTGACGCTGCGTTGCTCAAGCACCGCCTGGGCGCGCGCGATCAACAGAAACTCGACGAGTACTTCACGTCCGTGCGCAAAGTGGAGAAAACTCTGGAACTGCGGCAGAAATGGGCGGACGTGCCCAAGCCGCCGGCGCCCATGAAGGAGCCGGAAAATCAGGGCCTGGTGAACGACATCCCCGTGCTCTTTGACTTGATGGCGCTGGCGCTGCAGACCGACTCGATGCGCATTGCGACGCTCGAAATCGCCGACGGCTTTGAGGCCTCCGTGCTGGGCGTGCGCAAGGAGTACCACTCGCTTTCGCATCACGGTCAAGTTCCGGAGAGCATTGATTTGCTTGTGAAACTGGAGCGCTACCAGACGGAACAGTTTGCGCGCTTCCTCGGCAAGATGAAGTCGATTGACGATGGCGGCGAGTCTTTGCTGGACCCTGCGATGGTGCTGTTTGGCAGCGGCATGGGCAACGGCAATTCGCACACGAACTTGAACCTGCCGGTGGTGCTGGCGGGCGGCGGCTTCAAGCACGGCGCGTATCAGGCATTCCCGGCCGCCGGATTGAATCGCCAGCCTCTGGCAAATCTGTTCGTCAGTATGCTCCAGCGCTTCGGCGTGGAGCAGCAGTAGTTCGCGCTCTCCACTGGCACGCTGCGCGGGCGATAGCGATGACGTCTGCATTGCTACTTGCGTTCGCCGCCGCGGCGGCGGCCAACGACCCCGCTTCTGCTTTCCTCGACACCTACTGCACGGCCTGCCACGGCGAAAAAGCGCAGATGGCGAATCGCCGTTTCGATCGCGGGCCGTTGAATCCGGCCGACGCGCTCGCCGTCGCGCGGCGTATTGAAGCCGGCACCATGCCGCCGCACACCGCCAAACAGCCCTCCGCCGCTGAGCGCCAGGCGTTTCTCGCCGGCCTCGCGAAACAGGAGCCCGCCAAGGTCACTTTGCGGCGTCTTAATCGCCGCGAATATCTCAACACCATTGGCGATCTGTTGCAGATGGAGATGGACCAGTTTGACCCCACCAGCCGCTTTCCGCACGACCAGCAGTATGCGCACATGGATAACGTGGGCGAGACGCTGGTCACCTCCGGCTATCTGCTCGAGCAGTACCTTGACGCGGCCGATGCGGTCATCCGCAAGGCGCTGCCCGGCACGCCCGCCCCAGCGCCGCGCCAGTGGATGTTCAAAGAGCATTTCCGTCAGCAGAAAGAGCTCGACGGCGCGCGCCAGCGCAACAAGCTGATGCAGTACATGACGCTATTTGAGCATCCACGCACGCCGCACTACGAAGGCGCCTACGCGCCGCTGCACGAGTTTTCGGGCGGCGTTCCCTATGACGGCTTCTATGAAGTGAAGGTGCAGGTGGAAGCGCTCCACCGCCGGAATCCCTACGACGCGAAGCTGTTCGGGATGGATCCGGAAGCGCCGTTCCGGTTTGGCTTGGTGGCGGGCAACTCGCGCGCCGGCTATCTGCGGCACGAGCAGTCCATTCAACCGTTGCTGGCCGAGCCCGTGGACCTCGCCGACGGCGGTCCGCAATGGGTCACGTTTCGCGTCCGTCTCGATGCCGGCTATCAGCCACGCTTCATCTTCCCGAACGGCATGAACAATGTGCGCAACGTGTTCAGCTCTTTCGCGCGGCGCTTCCCGGAGTTTTTGCCGGAGGATCAGTGGGACGTCGGGCAGGGCATTGTGGCGGGACGCATCGCCATGATGAAGCACGGGCCGATTCCGCAGATCCGCATTCATCAGGTAGAGATTCGTGGGCCGCTCGATGCGCCGGCTATGCCGGCCAGTCAGCGCGTGCTTTATGGAGACCGTCCTTTTGACATAGGTCGCACGCGCTAGATCCTGGCACGCTTCGCCACGCGCGCCTACCGGCGTCCGGCCACCGCGGAAGAGGTGAACCGGTTGGTGGCGATTGCCGGCAAGCGCCGCGCGGCCGGCGTTCCGCCAGAGGCCGCGCTGCAGGATGCGCTCAAGGCCGTGCTCTGCTCGCCGGCGTTTCTCTACATTTCCACCGATACGGATAAGGACCGCCTGAATGCGCATGCGCTCGCGTCGCGGCTTTCCTACTTCTTGTGGTCCACCATGCCCGACGAAGCACTGCTGAAGCAGGCCCAATCCGGCGCACTGCTGCGCGACGAAGTGCTGCGCGCGGAAACGCGCCGCCTGCTGGCGAGCCCGCGCTCCAAGGTATTTGTCGAAGGCTTCCTCGATAGCTGGCTCAATCTGCGCAGCCTCGGCGACATGCCGCCGGATCGCGACGGCTTCGGCGCTTACTACTGGGACGATCTGCAGAACGCGATGAAGACCGAAACGCGCCTGCTGATGCGGCACCTGCTCGACGAAAACAAGAGCCTGCACGGCTTCATCGACGCCCGCTACAGCTTTATCAACAAGCCGCTAGCGCGCCTGTACGGCATGGCCAACGCGATGCCGAGTGCCGGCGGCCACGTCTTCCGCAAAGTGCATTTGGCTGACCCGCGGCGCGGCGGCCTGCTGGGCCAAGGCAGCATTCTCACGGTCTCAGCCAACGGCATTGAAACCTCGCCGGTGACGCGCGGCGTGTGGATGCTGGAGAATATCTTCGGCACGCCTCCCGCGCCGCCGCCCGACGATGTGCCCGCCCTCGATCCGGATGTGCGCGGCGCCAAGAGCATGCGTGATCTGCTCACCAAACATCGCGAAAGCCCCGCCTGTATGTCATGCCATCGCTCCATCGATCCACCGGGATTCGCGCTCGAAAACTTTGACCCCATCGGCCGATGGCGCGCCAACTACCCGGGCAAAAGCGCGGTGGCGATCGATGCTTCGGGTGAGTTGACCACGGGAGAGAAGTTCACCGATATCGCCGGACTACGCGAGACGCTCGCCAAGCGCAAGCCGCAGTTCACGCGTTTCCTTACCGATTGCCTGCTGACGTACTCTTGCGGGCGCAAGTTCGACGCGGCGGACCGTCCGCAGATCGACGCCATCGCCACCGCTGTGGCGCAGAAGGGGCATCGCCTGCGGGATCAGGTGGAGCTGGTGGTGCTGAGCGAGGCGTTCCGGCGGAGGTAGCAGCGCTGGCTACAACTCCCGCGGCGGCTTCGCGCCCCGCGCCCGTAGCCACGCAACCAGCTCCGCTTTGCCGCTCTGCAACGCGCAATCGATCGGCATCAGGTGATCCCAACCGAGCCAGTTGATATCCGCGCCTTTCTCCACGAGATACTTGACGGCCGCAAGCTGCCCGCCGCGGCAGGCGTGCCACAGGGCCGCAGTAACAAGATCGGGAGTGGGCGGGTCGCCCTCAAGGTGCGCCGCTACGCGATCGAACAGCCCCAGTGCGGCGGCCTGCGTCAGCGTGGTCTTCGCTCTGCGCGCGAGCAGCCGCCGGGCCGCGTTCCACTGCGCGAAGATCACCGCGTCCGACATCGCCGCGCCGCCGGTGAAGATCGCGCCGTCGGCTTCGATATCGGCGCCGCCATCCAGTAGCGCGTCGATCGCCTCCACATCGTCGCTACTCGCGGCCCCATGCAGCGGGCGTTCCGGCGCGTTGCCGCCCGTGCACACCGGGTTGAGATTCGCACCGCGCGCGATGAGCAGCGTAATCGTCTCGCCCACGCGCGGGAAGTGCCCCGGCCAGTCGCAGGCCAAATGGAGCACCTCGCGTCCGACGCCCTTGGCGTCCACCAGCCGCGTTTGCGCCAGTCCGGGGTGCGCGTCGAGCAGCCGCGCCAGCGCCTCCACGTCTCCGTGGCGAATGGCGCGGATCGTCTCCTGGGCGAGTGGTTCGTGGCCGGGCAGCAAGTTCATTATTGAATCCGATGTCTCCGGTTGATTGCCAGCCCGCGCAGTACACGCGTCGTGCCGCCGGCAAAGCGTACCGTCGCGTCTACGGTCACCGCCGCCGAGGTCCCCAAGCCAAAGTGCAGCACGCGGCCGGGCGCCGAGTAGAAGCTCGATTGGCTCACCACCTCCTGCGCGAATCCGCGCACCGTCACGCGCGTGTGGAGCGGCGCTTCCAACTGAACCCACGCGCGCTTGGCGGCCAGATCGTTGCGCAGCAACGACGGCGCTTCGTTGCGGTTCCATACCGCGGCATCCAGGTCGCCGTCGTTATCGAAATCCGCCACCAGCGAACCGCGGCTGGAATGCATCGCGCCGGTTTTCAAATCGATTTGCTCAAACCGCGCCGCGCCGAGGTTGCGGAACAGCAGCGGCGGCGTGCGGTACGGAAACCCGGGCAGCCGCAACTCCGGGTACAAGTGCCCGGTCACCGCGAGCAGGTCCGGCGCACCGTCGTTGTCGAAGTCCGCAAACGATGCGCCCCAGCCCACGTAACGTGTCTCCACGGCCAGTCCGCTTTCGAGTGTGGCATCGCGAAACTGCCCGCGGCCTTCGTTGATGTACAGCACGGGCGTGTCTTCGGCTAAATGCGTCTTGAACAGATCCAGCCGCCCTTCGCCATTCACGTCACCCACGGCGATGCCCATGCCCGCCTGTTCGCGCCCGTCTTCATTCACGGCCAGCGCGCTTTCAAGGCCTTCTTCCACGAACGTGCCGTTGCGCTGATTGCGGAAGAACAGGCTGGGCGTTGAGTCGGACGCGAGGTACAGATCCGGCCACGCGTCGTCATCGAGATCCGCCGCCACCGCCGTCATCCCAAAAGTCGGCTGCGCTTTGCCGATGCCCGACGCCGCCGTCACATCGGTGAAGCGGCCGCGGTCATTGCGATAAAGCGCCGGGCGGCTGGGCGTGAGTCCGCGCGGGCCGCACGCCACGGGAATGCCCTTCCAGTTGCAATTGGGATTCGCGCCGGGCTTGGGCGTCTTCGCGGGATCGAACTCCAGGTACCGCGCCACGAAGAGATCGAGGTCGCTATCGCGATCGTAGTCAATGAGCGTCGCGCCCGAGCCCCATCGCGCCGGGCCCGTGTGCGCAAGGCCCGCTTCGGCCGTCACATCCACCAACGTTCCGTCACCCGCGCGATTGCGCAGCAGCAAATCCTGCCCCCACTGCGTGACGTAGAGATCGTCGGACCCGTCGCCGTCATAGTCGCCCGGCGCCACGCCCATGCCCCACCCGGCCGCGCGATCGCTCGCCAGCTTGAACGTGCCGTCGCGCTGGTTGCGGTACAGCCGGTGGCGTCCGCCATCGCCATCCACGACAAACAGATCGAGCCAGCCGTCGCGATTGAAGTTGATGGCCGCAAGGCCGCCGCCGGAAGACTCAACGAGATAGTCGATACGGCCCATGCCGCCGTACTTCACGGGCGCGGCGAGCCCAACGCGCGCGGCCACATCGGTGAACGTCACCGGCCAGGGCCGCCCGGAGAACCTGCCCCGCTTGGCCGCCGTCACGCCGCGCGACGCCACGCCCTGCGCCCACAATGCCGCAACCCCGCCCCCCAAAAGAAAAAGGGCCGGCATCAGCCGGCCCTTCTTCGCAGACAAAGTCACTCGACTATTGTCACTCGCTTTAGAAGTAGAACTTCGTGGCGACCTGCACCAGGCGCGGGTCACGCACCGCATTGATCGCGCCGAAGCCGTAACGGCCGCCGCCGCCGCCAAGCGCCGTCGGCAGATTGGTGATGGCGCCGGTGGCGGGGTTGAACGTCACGCCGCGGTTGAAGTCCGAGAACTGGGCGTGGTTCGGAGCATTGAACATCTCAAACCGCAACTGCAAGTACTTCGACTCGGTGAAGTTGATGTTTTTGAAGATGGAGATGTCCCAGTTGTTGATGCCCGGACGGCGCACCACGTAGCGCGCCGATTCGAGGCCCGACGAACCTACCGACGGCGCCCTTAACGCGCTCGTGTTGATGGAGCGATCCAGCGTCCGCCCGCTGATGCTCATCGGATCGCCCGACAGAGACACGCGGGGCGCCACGTTCTCCGAGCCCGTGTAGACGCGGTTCAGTTCGCCGCCGATGCCCGTGAAACCTGGCGTAATGTTGCCGGGGAAGCCCATCTGGAAGGTGGAGATTCCCGAAACCTGCCAGCCGTTGAGGATGTGCTTTAAGCCCGGCTTGGCCAGGCTGCCCCGCGTCAGCTTCGGCACATCGTAGACGAAGTTCAGCACCAGCAGCTGCGGCACGTCGTAGTCGAGGTAGCCGTAGTTGCCCATGCGGTAGTTGAAGGGATGCAGCTCATCCTGGTCCCCGTTGGCGATGCCCAGCGCCTTGGACCATGTGTAGGCGGCGCCAAACTGGAGCCCGTTGCGGAAGTTCCGCGTGAAGTTCACCTGCAGCGAGTTGTAGTTGGAGATGGCGCCGAATTGCGTGATCGGGATGTTGCCGTAGCCTTGATACGGGCGGTACAGGTTTGCCAGCTTGGCGGTCCGGCCGTCGCGCGTCGGATTGGCCACGGTCGGATCCTGGTTCTGCGGCAGCCGGGCGCTACCAAGCGGCAGGGCATTTACGTTGTAGCGGTTCAGCTTTCCACCATTCAGATGGTGGAGGTGTGGATTCCACTGCTGGATGGCCGCTGGCTGGTGCTGCCGCGCCACACCCAGCCGGAGCCCGATGTGCAGGCCTTGCTGGAGCAGATCCGCATCACGCTCCCACCCCAGCCGCCGCCGCGCATCAAGGCCTCGCAACTGCCCACGGTGGATTCACCAAGGCGAGAGGGATTGGCGTTATGCCTTGGCGGGTGCTGGAATCGAAGATGCTCTCTGCCGAGG
>VFZP01000013.1 GCA_016871115.1 Acidobacteriota bacterium | reverse complement strand
GTACGGCTTTCGCACCTATCGCATCCTCGAACTCGCGCTACATCACACACTTGGAAAGCTGCCCGAGCCGCCACTTGCCCACGAATTTTTCTGACGAGCCATTCTTTACAGTATGAAGAAGGATGTCGTGCGCGTTTAGGCCCGCCGAGCCGATCGAGACAGCTCCGGAGTCGGCTACTCGTACAGATCTCGGATCCAACTGACACGATCGCGAAGTCCCAGTCTCGGCAGTTGGAAATGATCGGCCGCGCCCGAGACGGAATCGCTCTCGGCCGCGGTTTCTCTGGCGCTTCTCTTCCATGACTGCCCGCCCGAAGTAGCCCGATGGGCAGTTTCGACCCTGCGATCGATGTTCACCAAACGAGCTGTTAGTTACCGAAGCCAGCCCTTTCGAGAATTGGCCCGCTGCCGTTCCCTCGCTGTACATCTCCTGCACCGAGGACCGAGCGATCAATCCCGAACGGTGGGAGAAAGCCGCGCGGAGCAGACTGGGAGCCGAGCCGGTTCGAATGGCCGCGGGGCATTGTCGGCCATTCTGGACCGCTATTCGATTTCGTAAGGACCGGGCTTGTCTACATTGAAGTAGCGCCCATCGATATCCTCGGCATCCAGGCGCACGGCCACGGCACGCGACTGGTCCCTCATTTGGGTTTCGAACGTACCGTCTTCGCCGGGCGCCACTGCGTCCTTGGTCACTTCGGCGATCATGCGGCTGATCATCTTGTGGTCAGCCTCCAGAAACTCAAAAAACAGCACCACGCCCTTCATCGGCTTCGCGGAAATGTTCCGCACGCGCCCGTCGACGGTGATGAGTTTTTCATCGCGCCGGACTTTCAACTCAACGATCTCTAGATCCGGCGGCTTCTCTTTGTCCTTCTTGCCCCGGCCCGCGCGCTGACGAACCTGCGCGTGCACCGCCAACGGCGCTGCCGCCACGCCAGCCAACCAACCCCTGCGCGTCACATCGTTCAGTATAGTGGGTCATATGTGGAACCGTCGCGACTGGATGATGGGCACCGCCGCGCTGGCTTCAGCAGCGGCAGCGCAGAGTGGCCCGAAGACGATCTCGATTTCGAGCGCCAACGGGCTGCGCGCCACCGCGCGCGCCGTGGAGTGGATGAAGCAGGGCAAAGACACGCTCGACGCCGTGATCGCCGGCGTGAACATCAATGAAGAAGATCCGGAGGACGATTCGGTGGGCTATGGCGGGCTGCCCAACGAAGAAGGCATCGTGGAACTCGACGCCAGCGTGATGCACGGTCCTTCGCGCCGCGCCGGTTCGGTGGCAAGCGTGCGGAACATCAAGTATCCATCGCGCCTCGCCAAACTGGTGATGGAGCAGACCGACCACATCATGCTGGTGGGTGAAGGCGCCTTGCGGTTTGCCAAGGCGTTCGGGATGCGCGAGGAGAATCTGCTCACCGAGAGGTCGCGCCTGGCGTGGCTCACCTGGAAGCAGTCGCAACGCGACGCCGGCGGCCACAACAATTGGACCGACGGGCTGGACGCCCCGCCGAAGGCAGCCGCGGCGGCGCTCCGCAACGTGTTTCCAGGCGTGACGGACGAACTGCTCGCCTACGCCTGGGACCGCGCCGCGCATCCGGTGACCGGTACCATCAATTGCCTCGCGCTGAATGCCAGGGGCGAGATGTCCGGCGTCACCACCACATCCGGATTGTCCTGGAAGATCCCTGGCCGCGTGGGTGACTCGCCGATCGTCGGCGCGGGCCTGTACGTGGATCAGGAGGTGGGCGCGGCGGGCTCCACCGGGCGCGGCGAAGAGAACATTCGCGTGGCCGGCGCGCACACGATTATTGAGAATATGCGGCACGGTATGGAGCCGAAGGACGCCGTGCTCGATTGCCTGAAGCGCGTGGCGCGCAACTACGGCAATGACCTGAAGCGGCTGGAGAAGTTCGACATCAATTTCTACTGCCTCCGCAAAGACGGCGCGTACGCGGGCGCCGCCTTGTGGAACGGGCGGCAGCGGAGAACCGGGTTCACCAGCGCGCAGTTTGCGGTGAACGATGGCGGGCAGAGCCGGCTGGAGAAGTGTGTGTTTTTGCACGAACGGAAATAATTACGCAAACCGGGCGAATCTTGCATAGGTGTGATTGCCGAGGCTTGGGCCAACTATCCCTTAGGAGCTATGCCCAGCCTATTTTTTGTTCCGTGACCCGCCGAATTCTCTCACGACGGTGGAGTCACAGCAATTAAAAATTTCAACCTCGCTCACTTTCGCCAATCCAAACGCAAAGGCGTGCTGATTGTTACATTCGCAATCGGCGCCTTCATGCTCTGCGAGTTCGCCGGCCTCGCTCTAGACGTTGCCTATCTTCAGATGTGGAAGCGCAAGGCGCAAACCGCGGCGGACGCGGCGGCGCAGGCGGCGCGGGCGGCGGCCATTGAACTGAAGCGGACGCAAAGCTCGACTTCAGCCAATTCGGCGGCCTATGCCGACGCCGCGGCCAACGGTTTCATCCATAATGTGGACTCGGTGGTGACCGTGGAGAATCCGCCGCAGTCAGGTCATCGGCCTGTATCTGAACCCACCGGAAAAGGCGCTGATCCTACTCAAGCGATACCGTCGCCATGCTCAAGCCGGTAGCAGCAGCTACGTCGGTTTCCTTGTGCCCTTCGGCTCGCATCAGGACAATCCTTACCCTCAGTGCGTCGCGCTGCGCGCTGGTGGGAGAGTGAGCACGGCGGCGCAGCGTGGATCGCTCTTCTGGAGTGAGCTCGATGGTCGAGACAGGGCGTGCCACGGCTAAGTATGGCACAGTTCCGCCTTTATTTAAAGGCAATTCAATTGCAGGACACTAGAAGTAGGCGAGGTGACGCAGACGATGGCAGTAACGTCGGGCGCGGGCGTGTTGAAGACCGAGCGCAGCGACGTAGCCTCTACCTACACGGAGCGCACCGTAACGGAATTGCCGGTCTTAAACCGGCGCTTCGCGAATTTTCAGTTGATGACCCTCGGCGTCGTGTCGTTCCCCACGTCGCTGACGTCAGCGTCGGCGGAGAACCCGTAGGGCTCCTACCGCATGCTGGTGAACGGCCAGGGTTTTGCCGGCACCTCGCACTTGCTGGACGGCACGGATAACCACGACGCTGTGCTCGGGTGGATCGTCATCAACCCGACGTTGGAATCGGTGACCGAGGCCAAGATCACGACCGCCAACTACGACGCTGAATTCGGCGTGGCAAGCGCGGGCGTGGTGAGCGCGCAGACAAAGTCCGGCACCAACTCAGTTCATGGGTCGGCATTTGAATTCCTGCGCAACGGCAGGATGAACGCGCGGAACCCGTTCACGCAATCGCGGCCGATTCCGAACTCCAACGGCCGGCTGATTTTGCTCACGCAATGGAACCAGTTTGGCGGCTCAATTGGCGGCGCGGTGGTCAAGAACAAGTTGTTTTATTTCGGCGACTACCAGGGGACGCGCCGGAACACGGGAGGCGGAACGCTGTTGCGCGTGCCGTCCCTGGCCGAACGCGCCGGCGACATGAGCGCCACCGGGATCAACATCTTCGATCCGCGGAGCGGCGCCGCGCCGGCCAGCCGGATGCCGTTTGCGGGCAACATCATTCCCGCCAACCGCCTGTCGCCGCAGACGCAGAATCTGCTGAAACTGATACCGGGCCCGAACACCAATGCCGCGCTCGACCAGCCGAACTTCGCGTCCTCTGGCGGCGTGCGGTTAAACGACAATGCCTTCAACATCCGGATTACTCATTTCACCACCGACAAGATCCACGTCTTTGGCCGCTACTCGATGCAGGACTTCCGCATGGTTGCGCCGGGCTCGTTCGGCCTCGTGGCGAGCGGGCCGGGCCTCGATGCTTACGGATGCACCAACGCCTACGCCGGCGCGTCGGACTCCCGCAATCACTCGATTGCCGGCGGCTTCGACTACAACGTGCGGCCCAACCTGCTCACCGATTTCCGCTTCGGATTCATGCGCTACCACGTGTTCGGCCAACCGGACGGCATCGGCACGGCGCCGGTCAAAGACGCCGGGATTCCGGGCCTGAACGTGGATGACAATTTCAATTCCGGCATGCCCGCGTTCTTCATCAACGGCTACGGCAACAACCTGTTCCGCTTTGGCTACGCCCTCGGTGGAACGGCTGCAACTGCCCGCTGATTCAGGACGAGAAGCAGTTCCAGTTCGTCAACAACTGGACGCGCATCCAGGGCAACCACACCTTCAAGTTCGGCGCTGACATCCGCCGCGCCTACAACCTGCGCGTGCCGAGCGACCGTCACTGGTCTGGCGAGCTCAACTTAGATGCGGCGCGCACACAAGGCCCCAGCGGCGGAGGCTCCGGCCTCGCCTCGTTCCTGATGGGCGACGTTTCGCGTTTTGAACGTTATGTCTCGAACGCGCTCGACGCGAGTGAGACGCAGAACCGCCTGTTCTTCTTCGCGCAGGACCAGTGGCGCGTCACGAGCAAGCTGACAGTCAACTACGGCCTGCGGTGGGAAACCTACCGGCCGCAGCGCGTGAACGCACCGGGTAACGGCGGCTTTTTGAACATGGAAACCGGCGAAGCGTTGGTGGCGGGCCGCGACGGCGTGGGACTCGATCTGAACGTGAAAACGTCGAACAAGCTCTTTGCGCCGCGCCTCGGCATCGCCTATCAACTCATTCCGAAAACCGTGATTCGCACGGGCTACGGGCGCGGCTTCAACCTCGGCGTGTTCGGCTCGATATTCGGCCACAATGTCACGCAGAATCTGCCGATTCTGGGTATTCAGTCCGTGCAACCGGCCAACAACTTCGATGCGGTGTTCATGCTGAACAACGGCCCGCAACCGCTCGATTCGGCCAGCATTCTCGCCGCGCAGCGCAAGGGTCCGAACGGCAAAAACATTCTGCCGAACGGCGTGACGGCGTTTGTGATCACCAACCCTATCCGCTTCCCCACGGTGGACGCCTGGAACTTCACCATTCAACGCCAGTTGAGCAGCACGTCTTCGGCCGAGGTGGCCTACGTAGGCACCAAGGGCACGCACACATTTGCGGGCATCGGCGGCGACTACAATCCCAATCAGGCCGACATCAACGGCTTCGGCACGACGACCACCAACCAGCGCAAGCCGTTCTTCAAGAAGTTCGGATGGTCGCAAAACCTCCGCTACTACGGAAGCGACGCGAGCAACAACTACCACTCCGTGCAAATGCGTTTTGACAAGCGCTTTTCAGGCGGCTTCAACGTGATGTCGCACCACACGTTCTCAAAGAACATCGACTTTGACGGCACGTACTATCCGCGCGACGCCAAGCCCGCACGCGGCATTTCGAACAACAACCGCGCCCATGTGTTCTTCCTGGCATCGCTCTACGAGCTTCCGTTCGGCAAAGGCCGCGCGCATCTGGCCAACGCACCCAAGGCGCTCGATTTCCTGGTCGGCGGCTGGCAGATGAACGGCACCTGGAGCTACATGTCGGACCAGCCCTTCACGCCCAGCTACCGCGACTGCAATGCCGACCGCGACACCGGCTGGTGCCGCCCGAATCTGGTGGGCGATTTCACGGTGAACAACCCGGGCCAGTTCGGCTGGTTCAGAACGGCAGCTGCGCCGCTGACGGCCAACGGGCAGACCGACGGGCCATGGCAGCTTCCGCAACGCGGCCGCTTCGGCACGGTGGGACGCAACGCGATTGTCGGACCGGCGTTCGGACAACTCGACATGTCGTTCTTCAAGACGTTCCGCTTCAATGAACGCCACAGCGTGCAGTTCCGCGCCGAGGCATTCAACTTCACCAACCACACGAACCTGGCGAATCCGAACGCCTGCGTAGATTGCCCGGGCGTCGCGGAGCACATCTTTGGCGCGTTCCCGAGTTATGTGCCGCGGCAATGGCAGATGGCGTTGAAGTACGCGTTCTGAGGGCTGGCGCAGCCCTCGCGAACTGTATCGTCCTCTGCAAGGTCAATGGGCGCGAGTACCTTCATCTGCTGAAGGCGATTCAGGGTTCGCGCTTCCAGAGGCCGTCGGGCGGGCGTCTGCTGCGCGTTGATTAGTGACGGCCCCTACCGCACCCCGCGCGGCAACGGCGCGGTATCGCGCGTGGCTGGCCCCATCGCTCCTAGCTTGCGCGCCTGATTCGCTTCCAAAGCGCGCTTGGCTTCGGCGGCCTGCGCAAAGAGCCGGCGGGCCGCCTCCGCGTTGCCCTGCGACTGCCGGATCTGCGCGAGCGTGTTGAACGGCCCTGGCGAATCGGGATCCAGCTTAATGGCGGCCTCCAACGCTTCAGCCGCCGCTGAGAACTCGCCTTGCTGCTTGAGCGCGGTGCCCAGCATGTATTGCGCCGCGGCGTAGTCCGGCAGGCGCTCAACAGCTCCGCGCATCGCCGTCACCGTCTCGGCGAAATCGCCGTCCTGCCAGGCCGTGATGCCGAGCGTGCAGTAGGCTTCGGCCATGTCAGGATTCAAGCGCAGCGCTTCGCGAAACTCGCGTTTGGCTTCGTGGAGCCGGTCCTTTTGCTTGAGCGCGAGGCCAAGGTCATGGCGGATCACGGCGTGCTCCGGGTGCAGTTTCGCCAGGCGCGTGAAGTGCGCTAACGCCGCGTCGTAATCGCCTTGCTGGAGTCGCGCTGGGCCGACGTTCACCTGCGCGCGGAGATTCGCGGGGTCGCGATGCAAAACGGCACGGAACTGCGCGAGGCCCTGTCCGCCGAGACCGAGATCCAGCAGGACGAAGCCGAGATTGTTCCGATACTCGGCGTCGGCGGGGCGCAGTGCGACAGCTCGGGCAAACGCATCACGCGCGGCCTCGAGCGCGCCGCGGCTCTGCTCAATCGTCCCGATCAGATTCCATAGCTCCGGGCGCGGCGGAGTGAGACGCGCACCCGCACGGGCTTCAGCCACAACGCAACGCCGAGATGAAAGTGCGCGGGCGCATAGCACGGATTCAGCGCCAGCGCGGCGCGGAAGCTCGACACAGCCTCATCGCGCCGGCCCAACACCGCCAGCAGAAAGCCGATCTCATCCCGCAGGTCCGCGGCTTTGGGTTCAGCGGTCGCGGCTTGTTCAAAAGCGGCGAGCGCGCCGGCCGCGTCGCCCTTCGCCTTCATCGCGCGGGCTTGCGCACGCCCCGGCGACTGGGCCGATAACAGCCCGCCACTCGCTAACAGCAGCAGCGCCACCAGTGCCCTCACGGCTTTACTTCCGTCACCGTGATCACGCGATTGACGGCAACGCCCGGCAGTTGATCCACATGTCCGCTCGGCCAATGCACTTCGATGTCCGCCTCCGTCGCATCGCCCAAGCCGAAGTGTACGCGCGGATCGTTCTGAGAAAGATAACTGCCGCCACTGCGCACTTCATCCATTTGCCGGCGAAGTTGGCCGCCGATGGTGGCCGTGCAGACGACCCGCGCGCCGATGCCCGAGCGGTTCGATCTGGTGCCCACCGTCTTCACCTTGAGCCACGCCTGCTTCAGCGCCGAGTCACACCGCAGCAGTTGCGGCACATCGTTGATACAGTTCACCAGCACATCGAGATCGCCATCGTTGTCGAAACCGCCCAGCGCCATCCCGCGGCCCGTCACCTTTTCCAGGATCTCAGAGCCGAGTTGTTCCGAGACTTCTTCAAAACGCCCATTGCGCAGGTTCCGGTAGGCCACTTTGCGCTGCCTGTAGCCGGACTCCTGCGCGCTCTCGCCCACCTCTGGATAGACGTGCCCGTTGCACAACAGAATGTCCATCCAGCCGTCGTTATCGAAATCCATGAACGCCGCGCCCCAGCCGAGAAAACGCGTCACTCGCCCGAGCCCGGCCTGCAGCGTACGGTCTTCAAACACGCCGGCGTCGAGGCCACGATACAGGCTCGCCGGGTCTCCGGCGAAGTTCGTTTTCACGATATCGAAGCGGCCATCGCCGTCATAATCGTCCACGCTCACGCCCATGCCGGCTTGCGGCTTGCCGTCAGCCGAATAGGCCGCGCCGCGCTCGATGGCGTTTTCGGTGAACGTGCCGTCGTGGTTGTTTCGGTAAAGCGCCGCGGACGTCGAGTCGTTGGCGACGTAGATGTCGGGCCAGCCGTCGTTGTCGAAATCCGCTACCGCCACGCCGAGCCCATAGGTGCCCGGCGCGTTGAGGATGCCTGCCTGCTGCGAAACATCTTCAAACGTGCCGTCGCCGCGATTGCGGAAAAGAGTATTCTTGCCGCCCTGCAGCCCCGGCCGACCGCAAGCCACGAGCAGCCCCTTGTACTTGCACGGGCCGGACTCGGGAAGTGGCGCAGTCTTCGGGTCGAAGTCAATGTAGTTGGCCACGAACAGATCGAGGTGGCTGAGCGCTTGAGACCCGGCGCGGTCCGCGTCGTGACGCCCGCCTTCGCAGCCACGTCAACGAACTTGCAGTTACCGAGATTTTTCCAGAGCGCGCAATCGCCCCAGTAGGTGACAAACAGGTCGTCGTGGCTGTCGTTGTCGAAGTCCCCCACACAGCATCCAGAGCCCCAACCGGCGCGCGCGAGGCCGGCGGCGACGGTCACATCGGTGACCGTGCCGTCCCGGTTGTTCTTGTACAGGCGGCTGACGGGCGCCGCGCCCGCGGGCCAGCGCGTTTCAAAGCGCGTGCCGTTGACGAGAAAAATATCGAGCCACCCGTCGCCGTCGTAGTCGAAAAACGCCGCGCCGCAGCCGGTGGTTTCAATGAGGTATTTGTTGCGCCGCTCGCTGCCGTAGATCGTCGGGCTGCGCAGTCCAGCCTCGCGCGCGACGTTCACGAACTGCACGCCGAGTGGAACACCGCGCAGCAGGTCGTCAGAGGCAAACACCGCAGCCGTACGGCAGAGCGAGCGCACAAACGAGCGGCGGTTCATCGGCGGCAACTAAGCCAGCAGATCCTTCACCACATGGCCGTGCACGTCCGTCAGCTTCCGGCGCACGCCGTTGTGATACCAGGAAAGCTGCGTGTGCTCGAGCCCGAGCAACTGCAGCACGGTGGCGTGCAGGTCGTACACCGTCACCGGATTCACCACGGCCTTGTAGCCGAGTTCATCCGTCGCGCCATAGCGCAAACCCTTCTTCAAACCCGGGCCGGCCAGAAAGCTGGTGAAGCCCTCGGGGTTGTGGTCGCGGCCGCCCTCACCGAGGCCTTCGCTGATGGGCAGCCGCCCGAACTCGGTTGTGAAGACTACGAGCGTTTCATCCAGCAGCCCGCGCTGTTTCAAATCGCGCAGCAGTGCGGCGAGCGGCTGATCCAGCACACGCGCGTTCTTCGTGTGATTGGCGCGTAGATCCTCGTGGCCGTCCCAGTTCACCCGCGGTTCACCGAAGTGGCCGCCGTTGTACATCTGGATGCAGCGCACGCCCTTTTCAATCAGACGGCGCGCCATCAGGCAGTTCCAGCCGAAGTCACGCGTTTCGGGTCGATTGAGGCCGTACATCTCGCGAGTGGCTTCGGACTCACCGCTGACGTCGGTGACGGCGGGCGCGGAAAGCTGCATGCGCGCGGCGAGTTCATACGCACGGATGCGGGCGGCCAGCGCGTCTTCGCCTTCGTGGTGATGCAGGTGATCCTGATTCAACGCCGAGAGCAGATCGTAACTCGCGGCCTGCTGGCGCGCGCTCACCGGCGCGGGCGGAGCGAGATCGGCAATCGGCATCTCGGCGCCGCCGAGGATCACGCCCTGGTGCGCGGCAGGCAGGAATCCGTTGCCCCACAACGCCGCCCCGCACGGCGGCAACCCGCGGCGGTCCGGCAGCACCACAAAGCTGGGGAGGTTGTCGTTCTCGCTACCCAGGCCGTAGCTCACCCACGATCCGATGGACGGAAAGCCCTGAAAGATGAACCCGGTGGACATCTGAAACAACGCCGGGCCGTGCGCGTTGGAGCGCGCGACACAGGAGTGGACGAACGTGAGGTCATCCACCACACCGCCGAGATGCGGCAGAATCTCCGACACCCACTGCCCGCTCTGGCCGTACTGCCTGAACGTGAAGGGCGACTTCATCACCGTGCCGCGGCGCCCGAAAAACGGCGTGATGGTGTTGGCGCCCCTGGTCTCCTGCCCGTGATGTTTTTCCAGCGCCGGCTTATAGTCGAGCGTGTCTACGTGGCTGATGCCGCCGGGCAGAAACACCATGATGATATTCTTGGCGCGCGCGGAAAAATCGCGATGCGGCGGGCGCGGCGTATTCGTCGCGGCGCGGGCTTCGAGCGCGGCCAGCGCAATGCCGGCGAGCCCGCCGCCGGCCCGCCACAACATCTCTCGGCGGCTAGGGAACATAAACAAACTCGTTGGTATTGAGTAGCACGCGGCAGTACAGTTCCAGGGAATTGTCGCGCAGGAACGTCTCGGCGCGGCGGCGTTCGGTCTCGCGCGGCGCGCGGCCGAAAAGCAGGCGATACGCGCCGGCCACGGGGTCGGCGGCATGTTCGCGCGTGAGGCGCTGCGCGAGCAGCCCGGATTGCCGCAGCACAAACTGATTGTTGAACAGCGTCAACGCTTGCACGGCGGTGTTCGACACCGTGCGCTGCGGCGAGGCCACGGCCGGATCCGGACAATCGAAGCTGTCCATCATGATCCGCTCGCCGCCGCGCACGACGAACCGATACACGGCGCGGCGCCACACCTCCGGACCGTCGTTGTCAAGCGCCTTGTAGATGTAGCTGCCGCGGTCACCGCGCTTTTGCAACGGGAAGCTGGGGCCGCCGCCCGCTTCCAAGCGCAGGTTCCCGGAGAGCGCCAGCATCGCATCGCGAAGCGATTCGGCGTCCAGGCGGCGCGGCGTCATGCGCCAGTAGAGGCGGTTGTCCGAATCCACCGCAGCCGCTTCGGCATTGACGGCGGACGATTGCTGATAGGCGCGCGAGGTCAGTATGAGGCGGTGGAGTTTCTTTACGCTCCAGCCGTTTTCCATGAACCACACCGCCAGCCAGTCCAGCAGTTCCGGGTGCGACGGGCGGTCTCCCATCACGCCGAAGTCGCTCGGCGTGTTCACCAGACCCGTGCCGAAGTGATAAGCCCACACGCGATTCACCATCACGCGTGCGGTGAGCGGGTTGTTCGGGCTGGCGATCCAATCGGCCAGCGCCAGGCGCCGTTCGCGATCCGTCGACTGGGGCGTGAGGCCAAAGTCCGGCGGCATTTGCGAGACGGCGGTGAGCGCGCCGGGCAGCACTTCTTCAACGGGCTTGGCGACGCTGCCGCGGTCGAGCAGATGCGCGCTGGTGAGCGTAGCGGGTTTGGCGCCGTAGACCTTGGCGGGCTCGGGCTCGGCTTCAATGGCGCGATTCACGCGCGCCATCTCGCCGAGCAAACGCGCGCGTTCAGCGGCGGACGCGGCGTCCAGTTGCGCAGCCACATCAACCGGCGAGACGGCGGGCAGATCGAGTTCCAGGCTCCGGATGTGATCGAGCGAAGAGCAGATTTCCGTCCAGGCCGTTCCGTCCGCGGACGCTTCGAGCCGGTACACCATCGGCATGCCGTCACGCTGCGCAGTGGCGGCGTCGGTCCACCAGCGGACCTCGCTCACCGCGCCCGGCGGCGCAGCCAGCGGAGCGTACACCGGCGCGTCGTCTTTCACTTCGGCTTCGGCGGTCCAGTTGCGTAGCGCCACGGCATCGCCCAACCGCACTTCGGCGAGCTTGGCGCGTTTGCCCTGCACCTTGCTGATCGCCAGCCGCCAGTGCGCCGCTTCGCGCCTGGCAAACTGATTGCGGTTGAAGACCGGGTTCAGCGGAATGCGGCGCGGCTCCGCCGCACGGGCACGATCGAATGCTTCGTAGCGCGCCCGTTGCAGGCGCGCAAGCACGGGGTTTTCGATTTTGCCCAACGCCTGCTGCAACGCCCCCAGCTCCTGCTTCAACCGCTTCACGCGCGCGTCGTAGGCCGCCACGTCCGCCGCGGGCGCCACGGTGCGCGTGCCGAACGTAACGCCGCGAAACACCGCGGTGAGTTTGTAGAAATCTTTCGCGGGAATCGGATCGAACTTGTGATTGTGGCAGCGCGCGCAGTTGACGGTGAGCGCCTGGAACGTATGGAAGGTGGTGGTCACCATGTCGTCCAGCTCATCCAACCGCGCGGTCATGACCATGATCTTGTCTTTGTTGAGCTCAGCCGAAACTTGGTCCCACGGGCCCGCCACCAGGAATCCCGTCGCCGCGGCCATCCGCGGATTCCCGGGCTCCAGCAGGTCGCCGGCAATCTGTTCGCGGATGAACTCTGGGTAGGGCTTGTCTTCCTTGAAGGCGCCGATCACGTAGTCGCGATAGCGCCAGGCGTGCCAGCGCTCGTAGTTGTGTTCGCCGCCGTCTGTCTCACCGAAACGCACTACGTCCAGCCAATGCCGGCCCCAGCGTTCGCCGTACCGCGGTGAAGCGAGGAGCTTTTTGATCGTCTCCTCGTAAGGCGTGTCGAAGTCCGCGGGCGCAGGCGGCAAGCCGGTGAGATCGAAGTGCAAGCGGCGCGTCAGTTCGCGGCCAGCGGCGCGCGGCGATATCGCCAGCCCCTTCGTCTTGAGCTTCGCCAGCACAAACGCATCGATAGGATGCTCGGCGAACCCGGCGGCCGGCGTAGTCTTCGCAGGCGCGCGGAAGGCCCAAAAAACCTTGCGGGCAGGCTCCTCCTGCGCCGTCAAGAGTAAGGCCGCGGCGAGGCCGAGAAACGAAATGGCGCCCGGTTGCACTAATTCGTATTCTACGTCCCTCTTTGCGGGTGAATTGCGCCTGTAAGAGCGAGTCGGTAGACTGGGGATGACTTTTCGTTCCTTTCGGTATCGTTTCCATGCAACCTGCTGCGTTCGTCCGTCTGTTTTCGATTGCCGCTACGGCTGCTGCTGCCCTGCTGTGCCCGCCTGCCGCCGCGCAGGGCTTACTGGTGACGCGCGCGGCCGACGGGCTGCGCTTTGCGCCCGCCTGGGACCTCGAGGTGAACGGCAAAGACCGCGTGGAGATTCTCGGCGACAAGCCCGCCACGGCAACTCCCTTCAACAAGCTTCAGCATGTGAAGCTCGGTGCGACGCTGCTGCGCGACACGGGCTCCGGCGTGCTGGTGCACTACGGCCCTTCGTTGCAATATGTGTATCCGCAGGGGATTTTAAAGAAACCGTTCCCCGCGCCGCCTGACGCATGGAAGGAAGCCGCGCTCACCTACAAGAAGGCGGAGAAGGGCAAGACGCCGCTGCCTGTGCCGGCGAACGAGTTCGTCGCGTATCTGGCGGGCGGAGTGAAGGAACTGGCGGCGATATGCATGGACCGCACCGCCTTGGCGCTATTAGGCGGCGGCGAAGCAGGCGTGTTTCCCGTGCAGATCGAACTCACGTCGGCGGCCGTGGCGGCGCATGGATCGGATCCGGCGATGGCCACGGTGGAGCGGCGCGTGGCCGAGTTCCTCCGCGTGCGGCGGGAGCGCTTCGATGCCGGCGTAAACAGCGCGCAGTCGCTCAGTGAAGGCCTCAAGATGTCGGAGCTCTCGGCCAAAGCGTATGCCGACGTGCCCGAACACAAAGAAGCCCGCGCAAAGCTGGCGGCGGGCAAAGCCTGGCTCGATCAACGCATCGCGATTCTCAAAACCCTCGCCGCCGGGCGGCAATGGGATGCGTTTCTGCTGGCGTACCGGCCGTTTGAAAAACACCAGGGCTCGTTCCCGGAATTGTCCAGGCAGCAGCGCGCGGCGATGCAGGCGAGCCTGGACGGACATTGGAAGTCTGGCCGCGCGCGTACGGACCGCGGCGAGTTTCGCAGGGCCTTCAACGAACTGCGCCTGGCGAGCCTCCGCAAGCCTTCGCAGGCTGATCTTTCCAGCGACGTGGCGCGCGCCTGGGCCAACTACTCGCGCCAATCGGCCGTCGACCGGCAGAATCGCCGCAAGCAGCTCTCGCCGGGCGATCTCGACGTGATTGAACAAAACCGCAACATGGCAGACCGGTACCGTCAGCAGAACAAGCTGGACGAGGCCATGGAGAAGATCGCCGTGGCCGAGCGGATCGATTCGGAATCGTTGCCGCTCCTGTTGACCAAAGCAAGTGTACTCGGCGCGCGGGGCGAAACGGCGCGGGCACTGCGCACGTTGGACAACTACGATCTGCTGGCCATCGAGCGCGAACGCGAAGCGGGCAACAAGCTGCGCGGGGAACTGGCCTTCCAGCTGGACGACCTGCGCACGAGCGTGCGCGAACGGCTGGCGAAGGCCTGGGAGGCCGCGCAGTATCACGAAACCTCCGCTCTGGCGAAAAAGGCCCTGCTGGCCGACGAAAACGACCCGGTGTTTCTCTACTACGGCGGCTTGGGCGCGCTGGTGACGCATGACCGCAAGACGGG
Source organism: Acidobacteriota bacterium (assembly GCA_016871115.1). GTDB lineage: Bacteria > Acidobacteriota > Terriglobia > Bryobacterales > Bryobacteraceae > VFZP01. The sequence continues at coordinate 20,089 of VFZP01000013.1, read as the reverse complement.
CCTGGCGCGGCTGAACAAGTATCTGGACGTGTCGGACTCGCTCGATGCGAACGGTGAGCAGCGCGCCCGCGTGGCGCGCTGGCTGGGCCTGGCGGCCACGGCGCCCGCGGCGAATCTCACCGCGGCGGATGCCGCCGGCCACTGGCTCTCCGGCGCACCCACGCCGGCGGGCGCGGCCTACTGTCCGCTGAGTCTCGGCTTTGCGGCGCGCATCGACCGCATTGAAGCGTCGGGCAAACTGTCCACCAAGTTCAACTGGGACGGTCCGCGGCTGCGCTCCATCGTACCCACGTTTGAAAAGGCGTCAGCCGGCGCGGCCGAAAAAACCATCACGTTTTCCCACACCGATAAGATCCCGCATCCGTTTGCGGCCGACGCGGCGGACGCCGCGCACAAAGCGCCCGAAGGGACCGACGCGCTGCTGGCGGCATCGAACTTGATTCTGCCCAACAGCCCGTTGATCGACACCGCCATGCTCGGCCGGCTCACCGGGCGTCAGGCCACGGTGGGCGTGGCGGGCAATCGCTTCTTCCATCCGTTTGTGTGGGAGCGGCCCTACTACTTTGCATTTGAATATGACGAGCGCGGACGCGTGAAGAGCGCGCGCCAACTGGCCGAAAAGGAGCCGGGCGCGCGGCCGCCGGTGTTGGCCGAGTTTGAGTGGAACGAGATGCGCTTGCAGGCGGTGCGCGTGTATCAGTTGACGGCGGCCGATGCGCCGCGCGGCCCGCAGATCTACGAACGCACGATGCAGTATCAGCAAGACCGTCTGGTGGGCGAGGAGTTTCGCGCCGGCCAGAAAGACGGCAAGATCAAATACGTTTGGAACGGGGCCACGCTGGTTTCGGCTGAATGCGACAAGGATGAGTCGCTCGATCAGCGGTCGAGAGAAGTATTTTTCGCCGCGGCTGGCGCCGGGGCAAGAGGGAAGCGATGAAGAAGCTGGTTGGTTTGTGGACACTCGCGGCGGCCGCGGCCCTGTGGGCGCAGCCGGCAGCTGAGGAGGGCAAGCGCATTGCGCTGGTGATTGGCAACGACACCTATTCGATCCGGCCGCTGCAGAACGCCGTGAACGACGCGCGCGCGATGGAGAAAGCGTTGCAAGGCGCGGGCTTCAAGGTGATCAAGCGTGAGAATGCAGCGAAGGCGGCGATGGAAGAAGCCGTCAGCGAGTTCCTGTTCAACATCGGCCCCAACGATGTAGCGTTGATTTTCTACGCCGGCCATGCCATCCAGGTGGGCGGCGAGAATGTCCTGATCCCCACGGATTTCGAGTCCGCCAGGAGTTTGATTGACGCCAAGCTGAAGTCGTTCTCGCTGAAGCTGGTGTTCGATGAGTTGAAGGGCTCGAAGGCCAAGAGCATCATTGTGGTTCTCGATGCCTGCCGCACCAATCCGGTGGCCGAGACGTACCAATTGAAGGCTGGCCTCGCTGACCCCACCGGCGCGGCGGGCGCCCGCACCTACATCGCGTTTTCCACGCAGCCCGGCAACGTGGCAACCGACAACCCGAACGGGACCAACTCCTGGTTCACCGAAGCGCTCGCCGAAGCGATCGCGCAGCCAAACCTGACCGTGGACGACGTGTTCACGCGCGTCCGGAAGAGGGTGGAAGACGCCACCGGCGGCAAGCAAACACCGTGGTCCAACACCAGCCTGACATCGAAGTTCTACTTTCATCCGCCCAGCAACGCCGTGGCGGAAAATGACGAGTCGATCGTGGCCAAGTGGCTCGGCGACATGCTGCGCAACGAGCAATACGAAAACTGGCCGGAGGCGATGGAGTTGGCCGGGCGCATCATCAAGCAGAAACCCGGCGGATCCGTGGAAGAAGCCGCCCGGGCGCGCTTGCCGTATCTGAAGACGCGCTACGAAGCAGAGACAAAGTTCGACGCCGGCGAATTTGCGGCGGCGGCGACCGCAGCCGAGGCCGCGCTGAAACTGGACCCCTTTGCCGTGGACGCGGGCCTCGAAGCAGCCAACAGCGCGCTCCTCACGGCAGACCTGAAGCGCGCGGTGGCGGCGCTCGAAGCCGTACGCCAGCGCGGAGCCACGCCCGACGTGCAGCGCGCCGGCACAATGTTGAAGGAACTGGCCGCCGCTGAACCCGCCGCGGCCGAAGCGTTGAAGGGCGGGCTGATGAAGCCTCCGCCGCTGGCGGAACTGTTTCCGGGGCTGCGCTTCGGCGTGCCCGATTGGGAAGCCGGGCGCCGCTGGGCGCGGCAACCGGTGCGGGTGGACTATGCGGGGCTGATCAAGCAACTGCCTCCTCCGCCGGCGGCGCCGAAGGAGCAGCCCGCCGCGGCGCCGGCGCCGGCAGCAGCAGCCGCCGAGCAACCGGTGCAAACCGCCGCCGCGGCGCCCGCCCCGGCCGCCGATGAGCCGCGCATCACGCTGGATGACTTGTATGTGGAGGTAAAGTCCGTAGCTGGCGCCCGCGATCTGGTCTCGGAAGAGTTCGGCGAACTCACGGTTCGGTCTACCAAGAAAGGCCTGGGCGTGATGCTGGACGGCAAGGCCGTCGCGCGTCAACTCCCCTATACGCTGCGCTTGCCCGCCGGCGAGTATGAGCTGCGGCTCATGGAAGCGGGCCGCAAGACGCAGGAGCGGCGCGTGCGCGTGCGCGCCAATGTCACTTCGGACCTGGACCTGCAATGAGACGCCTGTTCCCTTCCCTGCTACTGGCCACATCGGCCGCGCTGGCGCAAGACTGGACCAGCCGCGACGAGTATGACCTCGCCCTCGCCGTCCGCGCGCAGAAAGCCCCCGCGCAACGCCTGCCCCTGCTCGAGCAATGGAAGCAGAAGTTTCCCAACTCCGCGCTTCGTCCGCAGCGCGCTGAGATGATCCTCGCCGCCGCGCAGTTTTTGGGCGACAAGACAAAGATGACGGAGGCCGCGCGCGAACTGGTGGCCGTGAACGCCGATCACTTCACCGGACTCTACTGGCTGACCTTGTTCGCCCCGCAAGCGCCCCTGGCCCCCACGCCCGCCGCGCTGGCTGAAGCGGAGCAGTGGGCGCGCCGCCTGGTGAAGGTGGCCGCCACGCAGCCCGCCGCGCAGAAAGACGAAGTCACCGCCCTGGCGCATCGCACCTTGGGCTGGGCCGCCTGGCAGCGCGGCGATGCGGCGGCAGCCGAGAAAGAACTGTTCCTGTCTCTCGCCGCCGCGCCGCGCAACGCCGAAGTATCGGCGTGGCTGGGCGCGATGATGGCCACGCAGAAAGAGCCGTCGAGGCAAGTGGAGGCCATCTGGCATCTGGCCCGCGCCTCCTATACCGATGGCGCCGGCGCACTGGCCGCGGCGCAGCGCCGCGACGTGCGCACATTGCTCGAAGCCGCCTACACGGGCTATCATGGCGCGCTCGATGGTCTCGATGAGATCGGCGCGGCGGCCAAGGCAGCCGCCGTCAACAAACCGGCCGCGGATTTCAAGATCGAGACCGCCGCCGAAGTAGCCCAGCGCAAGGCAGACGAACAGATGCAGGCTACCAATCCGCAGTTGTTCACCTGGGTCAAGATCCGCCGCCGGCTGACCGGCGCGGGCGCACAGGCCGAGTATCAGAAACTGGCAGAAGGCGCCTTGCCGCTGGTGAAGGGCTACGTGGTGCGCTGCGACGCGGACCCCAAGCCCACCGAAGTGTACCTGGGCTTGCAGGACTCAGCCGTTGAGGAAGTGGTCCTGAAGCTCGACGCCGCCCAGCCGCGCTGCCCGGAGGTGGGTATTGCGTTGGAGTTTGAGGGCAAGCCGGTCGCGTTTTCCGCTGAACCGTTCCGGCTGAGTGTGGCGGTGGACGCCAAGTCCATCGTGGGCTGGCCCCCACCGCCCGAGAAGAAGTAACACGCCGGCGCGCGGCTTACTTATTTGGCAAAGCGCATCGTCTCCGAAGCAAGCGCGGCAAACGCTTCGTCAAGCTGCGTGAGGTTGTCGGCGCCGATATACATGCGCGTCGGCTTCGTATTGCCGTAGCTGGCACTGACGGCGGTGTTGGCAATCCCGCGCCTGTGCACCCACTCCGATGGCGAGGGTCGCCAATTCCAGGCCGCGGCTGACGGCGTCCGCACGCGCCCGGCTGGCCGCGCTGGCCCGGGCGTTCGTGGCCACATTGATTGATTTGATGAGCGTTTGGCAGCCGTCAACCCGAATGCGGCCGATCGAATCGGCTCACGTACTTGTGCCCGTCAGCAGGTTCGCGCCGCCGCCGGTGAGGTGGAAGATACCGTTGTTCAGATTGGACAGGTTGCTTGCGTAGCTGCAACCTGACGATCTAGAAGCGGCGATCGCATCGTTGTCTGCCGGCGGCGCCGCGGTATAGGCGCAAACAGGCCACGCTTCGACCCACTGGCGCCAGCGCCAACCAGCCGTTCTTGGGCGCATCGCTGCTACAGGAATCGCCGGCCTTATCCTGCAGATTCGCCATATTGGCCGAGTGGGCTGGCCGTCCGTAAGGAACAGCGGCAGCCGCCCGCGCGGTTGATGTTGCCGTGCCACCTGACTACTCATTGGACAGATATCGAGTAAACGCCGGCGCCTTCCTGGAAACCGCACACGCAGAACAGACCGAAGTCCGGCAAAGAGAAATGGGTTTCGACGAGTCGTCCACCATGGAACCCGCAACTGTTACGCCAATCAGCGGGACAAACAGGACGCACAGAGGCCAAAAACTCACTAACGAGGATAAGTCACGTTGGGAGGGCCCTAGGCCATCAATCACAGTACCGGTACGGACGCCCCGGATCTGGCGTCCGGGGAAAGCGCCCTGTTCGGAACTACGGCGAAATCGCAACCCGCTCCGGTCATGCCATACTCTGTGGCCATGCCCATCAACCGGTCGCTACTCGGAGAATTGACCCAGGAACTCGCCACCACCCGGAAACTGCTGAGCCGGCTGCCTGACGATCGTTTCGATTGGAAACCGCACGGAAAATCGATGACCCTCGGACAACTTGCCAGCCATCTGACGGAAATACATACGTGGTTACCGGTCACGCTCGCCACCACGGAACTGGATCTGGCTCCGGTGGATGGACCGAAGCGCGAGGGCTTCCAGGCCACAACCACGGCTCAGGTGCTCGTCAAGTTCGACGAGGCTGCCGCCGAACTGCTGCGGTCGCTCGAACAGGCTCCTGACGACGCGCCGTGGCTGTAGCCCTGGACGTTGAAGCTGGCCGGCCAGACCATGTTCACGTTGCCCAGGGTCGCCGTGGTCCGCGGCATGATCTGCAATCACATCGTCCACCACCGCGGCCAGTTGTCGGTGTGCCTCCGCATGCTGGACGTACCGGTCCGGCGATGTACGGACCCTCGGCGGACGAACGGTAGTCAACCCGCGCGCGTCGGTACCTGCTATAATCCGAACTAGGTGAAAGCGGCGAGTGGGCGTAGGGCCCACTTTTTTATTGGGCCGCCCTTTTTTGAATTTGCCCGCTACCAACGAAGAATTTGTGACAAAAGCCGCCGCCTGGATCGACAAGGTCACGGAGATCGTGGACCGTGCCGGCCGGGCTGACGGCATTGAATCGGTGGAAACTCAATGGCTCGGCGGCGGCGGGCGCAGCGGCCACCGCGTGCTGCGGATCTTTATCGACAAACCCGCCGGCGTTACACACGGCGATTGTGAAATGATCTCTCAATACGTCAGTACCGTGGTGGATGCCGAAGATCTGATCCCGGGCGGCCCTTATACGCTCGAAGTCAGTTCGCCGGGCGTCGAGCGCAAGCTCACCAGGCCTCGCGATTTCGAGCGGTTCCAGGGCCAGAAAGTCAAAATCGTCCTGCGCCAGCCGCTGACGCCCGGTGACCAGCGCACCTTCTGGGAAGGCACGCTCTCCGGCTTCAACGGCGAGGCGATCACGCTGGCGCCTGCGGGCGGCGAACCGGTGTCAATTCCTCTCGCTCAGGTGGATCGAGCCAACCTGAAGTTCGAGTGGTAGCCGTTTTCAAAAAGCCAAAAGCACCAGTAGAGGATAAAGAAAGTCGAGGTCAATCGGGTCGTGTCGATTTATCAGTCCATTGAAATGCTCGCCAAGGAGAAGGGCATCGACCCGCAAGTGATCTTCGATGCCGTCAAGGACGCCGTGCTGGTGGCGGCGCGCAAGCAGTTCCGAGCGAACGAAAACATGGCGATCGACTTTAACGAGAAGGGCGACATTGAGCTCTACCTGGTGAAGACCGTGGTGGAGCAGGTGAACGATCCGCTCAACGAGGTCACGCCTGATCAGGCGCGCAAGCTGCAGAAAGGGCTGGTGCCCGAACTCGGCATGGAGGTCCGTCTGGCCAAGAAGGCCGATGCGCTTGGGCGCATTTCCGCGCAAACGGCAAAGCAGGTGATCCTGCAGAAAATACGCGAAGCCGAGCGCGAGAACGTCTTTTCGGAGTTCACCGGGCGCGTGGGCGAACTCGCCAACTGCTCGGTGAAGCGCATCGAAGCCGGCGACATGGTGGTGGACCTGGGCAAGACCGAAGCGCGTCTGCCGAAAAAAGAACAGTCGCGCCTGGAGAACTTCTCCATCGGCGAGCGCTTGCGTTGTGTCATCAAGAGCGTGGAAAAGAGCGGAAAAAACGCGGGCGTGTTGGTTTCCCGTGCCGCCCCGGAACTGGTGATGCGCCTGTTCGAACAGGAAGTGCCAGAGATCTACGACAACACCATCGTGATCAAAGGCTGCGCGCGCGAAGCCGGCGAGCGTACCAAGATTGCCGTCTTCAGCCGCGACCGCGACGTGGATTCGGTGGGCGCCTGCGTGGGTATGAAGGGCATGCGCGTACAGTCCATCATCCGCGAGTTGCGCGGCGAAAAGATAGACATCATTGAATTCTCCGAAGATCCCGTGGTGTTTGCCACGCATGCGCTGAGCCCGGCCAAGATTTTGCGCGTGGCGATTCTAAGTTCGGCGGACAAACACCTGGAAGTGATTGTCGACGACTCGCAGCTTTCGCTGGCCATCGGCAAGAAGGGTCAGAACGTGCGCCTGGCCGCCAAGCTGATGGGCTGGCGCGTGGATATCAAGAGTGAAGAGGAAAAGCGCCAGGAAGTAGAATCGACGATGGCTGCCCTGACGGTGCCGGGCACGCCGGTAGCAGTGCTGGCTGACTACGGATGGGATGACGGCGAAGTCACTCAGTTGGTGGACGCCGGCATTTCGACAGTGGAAAATTTGGGGGCGATGACGCCCGAGCAGATTGCCGAGGCGGCTCCGGGGGCCGACGCGGCGCGGATTCATCTGGCCGTGGGTGGATACTACGGCCAATACGAAACGGACGGAGCGGCCGCGGGTGGCGACCCCGTGCCAAAATCCCCGGAAGTCGCTGAGAATGCGGAATCTTCCGCGACGCCCGGCGAAAACGAATCTGCTACGATATCAGAGCCGGCCACAGGAGTCCAAGGGCAGTAGGCGTCTTTTACAGAGACGAGCCTGAATACTATGAGTAAGATCCGCATCAATGAGCTCGCGCGAGAGCTGGAGGTCAAGCCCGGCAAGATTCTCGACCTCCTGCCCGAGTTCGGGGTCGACGATAAGAAGACCCACTCAAGCTCACTCGACGACGATGTCGCCAACTCGATTCGGCGTCACTTTGGATTCGACCCCGTAGACTCCACGGGCGGCGGCAGCAGCAGTGACGACGATAACTCCGGCATCGAGGTCGAAGAGTATTTGCCACCGGCGGAACCGGCGGTGATGCGCGCGCCGCATGTGCCCCTCGCACCCCCGCTCGCGGCCCCGCCGCCGCCTGCCCCTGTGCAGCCGCCGCAGCCGTCTGCCGCGCCGCCCCCAGCGATGGAACCTCCCGCTCCTGCTGTCGTGGCCGCGCCGCCACCGCCGCCGCCTCCGCCTGCCGCGGTGGCCGACGAGCGCCGTCCGTTAGCGCCGCCGCTACGCCCGCCTTTGGCGGCCGGCGGACGAGCTGCGCCTTCCATTCCGGTTCCGCCGGCCCGGCCCGCAGCGCCGCCGCCCTCCGCTCCGTCTCGTACCAGTTCCCCCAGCCCCTCTGCGCCGCTGCCGGCCAATCCGCAACCTCCGGCTGCCATCGTGACGCCGGGTAGCCCGCGGCCTCCGGCGCCGCCGCGCTCAACCGCCATTCCTGAGGCTCTGGCTCCGCCCGCCGCGCCCGCCGTGCGCCCCGGCCAGATCCTCTCGGGTCCGGGCCAGCCCCTGCCGGCTGGCCCGGCCACCGGTGGGCCGCCGCCTCCGGCTTCGCCTAGTCCGACCTTGCCGTCCGGCCCTCGTGCGCCGCTGGCTCCGCGTCCGCCGGTCGCCGTGATTGTGCCGGGCGCTCCCGTACAGCCTCCGCGGCCCGCGTCACCCGGGCCTCCGCCTGCGCCAGGGTCTGGACAAATGCCGGCGCGGCCCGTGGTGCCTCCCCGTCCCGATATGGTGGCGCGGCTGCAGCAGCAATCGCGCGGCGGCCCTGGCCAACCGGTTCTACCGTTGCGTCCGAGTGCTCCGCAAATGCGCGGCCCCGGTGGCCCAGGCATGCCGGGTCCTGGCGGCCCGCGCCCTGGCCAACCGATTTATCGTGGTCCCGTACGTCCCGGTATGCCCGTGGTGCCTGGACCGGGAATGCCCGGAGCTCCTCCGCCCGGCGGCTATGGCCGGCCCGGCGCTGGGGGACCGCGCGGCCGTGGGATGCATCCCACCACGCCGCTGCCGCCCGCGCCGGATGTCGTTCCAACTGATACCCGCCGTCCGGTCAGTAAGCCCGGCGCGCACAAACGGGAGGTGGACCGCGACGCCGAAGAGGGCCGTCTGCGGATGCACTCCGGCCCGCGCCGTGAAGAACAGGTCTCGGCAGCGAATAAAGAAATCACGATCGGCGAAGGCATCACGGTCAAAGAACTCAGCGAGAAGCTGGGCATCAAGGCTAGCCTCGTGATCAAGCGGCTGGTGGACCGCAAGGTTTTCGCCACCATCAACCAGACGCTCGACCTCAAGCTGGCCGAGGATCTGGCGGCCAGCTTCGGCGCAACCTCCAGCCACATGAGCTTTGAAGAAGAAGCGACGTGGGAAGTGGAGCTCACCGAGGAAGCCGGCGACAGCGTGCCGCGTCCCCCGGTGGTCACCGTCATGGGCCACGTCGATCACGGCAAAACGTCGTTGCTCGACGCCATCCGTTCGGCCGACGTCGCGTCGGGCGAAGCCGGCGGCATCACGCAGCATATCGGCGCTTATCAGATCGTCCGCAACAACCGCAAGATCGTCTTCATCGACACGCCGGGCCACGAAGCCTTCACCCGCATGCGCGCCCGCGGCGCCAAGGTGACCGACATTGTTGTGCTGGTGGTGGCGGCCGACGACGGCGTCATGCCGCAGACGCTGGAGGCCATGGACCACGCGCGCGCCGCCAAGGTGCCGATTGTGGTGGCGATCAATAAAATCGACAAACCCGATGCGCAACTGGAGCGCATCAAACAGCAACTGGCCGACCGCGGCCTGCTGGGCGAAGACTGGGGCGGCGACACGCCGATGGTGCCGGTTTCGGCCAGGGCGAAGCAGAACATCGATCTGCTGCTTGAGTACATCCTCATCGTGGCTGACCTGCAGTCGCTCAAAGCGAACCCCGCGCGGCCCGGCCTGTGTACCGTGCTGGAGGCAAAATTGGATCGCGGCCGCGGTCCGGTGGCGACTGTGCTCGTACGCAACGGTACGCTCAAAGTGGGCGATCATTTCATTTGCGGCACGGTCTTCAGCCGCGTCCGCGCGCTGGTGGGCGACCACGGCGAAAGCGTGCGCGAGGCCGACCCGTCAACGCCGGTGGAAGTGCTGGGTTTCGATTCGCTTCCCGAAGTGGGCGACACCCTGCAGGTGATCACTGATACGGCCAAGGCCAAGCAGATCGTACTTTTCCGCGAGCAGAAGGCACGCGAAATCGCCATGGCGAAGAGCAAGCGGCTGACGCTCGAAACGCTGCACTCGCATCTCCGCGACGGCGAGATCAAAGAGCTCAACCTCATCATCAAAGCCGACGTGGGCGGCTCGGCCGAAGTGCTCGGCGAGTCTCTGCAGAAGCTTTCCACCGAGAAGGTGCGCATCAAGGTCATTCACACGGGTGTCGGCGCCATCACCGAGACCGACGTGCTGCTGGCGTCGGCCTCCGATGCCATCGTCATCGGCTTCAACGTGCGCCCCGAGCGCAACGCGGCGCAGGTTGTCGAGCAGGAATCGGTGGACCTCCGCCTGCACACGATCATTTACGACCTCACCGAAGAGATCAAGAAGGCCATGTCCGGATTGCTCGAACCGGTGCTCCAGGAAGTGTACAAAGGCCGCGCCGAGGTGCGCGACACCTTCCGCATCACCAAGGTGGGGATGGTGGCCGGCTGCTACGTCCAGGACGGCGTGTTCGTCCGCGGCGCCAGCGTGCGCGTGCTGCGCGACAACATCGTGGTCCACACAGGCAAGATCGAAGGGCTCCGCCGTTTCAAAGAAGACGTCTCCGAGGTCAAGACCGGCATGGAATGCGGCATTTCGCTGCAGAACTACAACGACGTCAAACCGGGCGATCTGTTTGAAGCCTTCGTGATCGAGAAGATCGCGCAGGTGGTCGCCTAAGAATCTATTGTCATGCCCGCATTCGGCGTGCTCACCATGGAACTCCATATTGAGCACGCCCGTTCGCTCAAGGGAAAGCGCCACGTGGTGAAGAGCCTGAAAGACAGGCTGGCCCACCGCCACAACATCGCGATTGCCGAGATTGACTATCAGGACGTCTGGCAGTCGGCGCTGGTGGCTGCCGTGACGGTATCGGCCTCGCGCCAGTTGGCCGAGCAGGTACTCAACGCCGTGGAACGGGATGCCGCGGCCGAGTTGGGCGGCATGCTCATCAGCGCCGGGATTGAATGGCTGGTATGACAGTAGGGTGACTCGCCGCCGCGCCATCGCCGCCGCTGTGCTGAGTGCGGTTACGGCTGCCACTGCGGCCCAGGCGCCGTTCTGGGAGTCCAAACCACCGGCACAGTGGACCCGCGAGGAAATCGAGTCCATCTTCACCCTCTCGCCCTGGGGCGCCACCGCGCTCAACTCGGCCTCGCCGGTTTTTCTGGCCTCAGCCAGTCCCATGCGCGACGCCGAACTGCAGTTGCGCACGCGCGGGGCGGCGGAAGGCCAAGCCGAGGCGCGGGCGGACGAGGACGACTACTTCACCTACATTTCCCAGAATCCGGGCAAGCGTATCGTGGTGGCCACGCGCGTGGCGAATCTGACCGCCTTCAGCGAATCGCGCGAATTGAAGCAGATGGAGAAAGAGTGCTATATCCGCGTGGGCGGCCGCAAGAAGATTTTCCCGATGGGGCATTTTCCGCCCACGCCGAGCGATCCGTATCTGCGCATTCTGTTTCCACGGCTGCCGCTCGAAGGAGTGCACACGCTCCACGTCTTGCTGTATGTGCCCGGCAATCCCAGGCCGTTCGCTGAAGCGGAATTCAAAGTGAAAGACCTCGTGTATCGCGGGAAACTGGAGTATTAGGATGAAGCTGACAGGAGTCGTATTGCTGTGTACCGCCGCCCTCTCAGCGCAGACGACGTTGTCGCGCTCGCTGGACGGTCCGGACGGACTCAAGGCACACCAGACAGCCATTGCCGCCGCGGTTCATCAAGGCCGTGCGGGGCTGTGCGTGACGCCGGAGTCCGCGGGAGAGCGAAGACAAGCTGGTGCTGATCGGCGGCACCGAGGACTTCACCAACGGCGTCATTGAGATCGATCTGGCGGGGCGTCCCGGCGCCGGTGCATCCGGACAGGCGTGCGGCTTTGTGGGTGTCGCCTTTCGCGTGGCGCCCGACGTGTCGAAGTTCGAATGCATCTATCTGCGGCCCGCCAACGGCCGGGCGGAAGACCAGGGAAGGCGCAATCACTCGGTGCAGTACATCTCTTTTCCCGAGTATCCCTGGGCGCGGTCGCGCAAGGAAACGCCGGAGAAGTATGAGTCGTATGTGGATCTCGAGCCAGGGGCGTGGACCAAGGTGCGCATCGCCGTGCAAGGCGAACAGGCGCGCTTGTACGTGCATGGCAACGCCCAACCCACGCTGGTCGTCAATGATCTCAAGCTGGGCCCGGGCGCCAAAGGCGCGGTGGCTCTTTGGATCGGACCCGGAACCGAAGCGCATTTCGCAAATCTGCGGATCACGAGATAGGAACAGACATGGCCAAGGCAGCGGCGGCGGCAGCGTGGTTCTGGCGGCGGAACGGTAAAGTCGTAACGCTGATTGCGCAGCGCGAAGGCGCGCTCACCGCGGCGGACGTGGCGCGCTGGCTGCGTATGTCGGCCGGCACAGTGACTCGCTGGGCGCGGCTGCACGAGGATTCGCACGGCGTCGAAGGATTGCCTGGGTTCAAGGCGATGGGACAGTGGCGCTTTCATTCCGCCGAAGTGAACGCCTGGTTATAGCGGTGTTCGGAAAAACCGAAGGTGCGCCCGCCGGGAGAAGTGCAACCTATTCGCGGGCCGGCGGTCAAACCACGGGCTTGAAGGCCGCGGGCGGATCTCGTAGTTGCGGGCGCAGCGCAGTTAGTGCTATGAAACGAGAATGGCAGCGACTAATTGGAAAGGTCATATCACGTTCGGCATGGTCTCCATTCCCGTGAAGATGACCGTCGCCGCGCGGCCGGAAACCGTAAGCTTCAATCAACTCCACAAGGCGGACCACTCGCGCGTCAAGCAGGTGCTTTTCTCCGCCAGTACGGACAAACCGGTGCCGCGTAGCGAACTCGTCAAGGGCTTCGAGTATGAGAAAGACCGCTACGTCATCATCGAGAAAGAGGACATCAAGAAGATCCAGCCGAAAACGGCAAAAGTGATGGAAATCCTCGAGTTCGTGCCCGCGTCTGAACTCGACCCGGTGTACCTCGAAAGCAGCTACTACCTGCAGCCGGACGAAGCGGGCGAAAAGGCCTACACGCTGTTGTATGCGGCGATGAACGACTCCGGACAATTTGCGCTGGCCAAGATTACCATGCACAACCGCGAGCACACGGTAGTGCTGCGCCCGGGCCGCCACGGCATCCTGCTGCACACCATGTACTACCAGGACGAAGTGCGCGCCATTGACGAGTTCCGCGTCAACACCGGAATGGTCCAGGACAAAGAACTGCTGATGGCCAAGAGTCTGGTGATGGCGCTGGGCGGACACTTCGAGCCGGAGAAGTATAAGGACACCTACCGCGAGTCGCTGAAGAACATGATTGAGTCCGAGGTGAAGGATCAGGATGTGGTGGCGCCACCCGCCGCGCAGGAACTCGCGCCGGTGATCGACATCATGGAAGCCCTGAAGACCAGTCTGGCGGCCTTCAAGAAGCCCGCCGCCGCGGGGGCAGACTCCGATCAGGCCGAGCCCGAACAACAATTGCTGCTAACCGGCACCAACGATGCCGCGCCCGCGCGGAAACCCCGCAAGAAGGCGTGACGCGGCTCGTTCGCTTTCCGGCCGCCGCGGCCATGCATGCCGAAGCGGCCGCGTTTCTGGAGGCGCATCGCGGCGGCGCATCGGAAATGCTGGTGCTGGCTCCATCGCGCAGCGCGGCGGACGATCTTCTTCGCAAAGTGTGCGGCGAAGGGCTCCTCGGCGTCCATACGCTCACGCTGTCGCACCTCGCCGCGCAGCTTGCTTCTCCCGAACTCGCGCGCTGGGGGCTGGCTCCGGTCAGCATGCTGGGGCTCGAAGCGCTGGTGGCGCGCGTGGTGCATGAGTTGCGCGCGAGCCGGCGCTTACCCTATTTCCACCCCGTCGCCGATACGCCGGGCTTTGTGCGCGCGGCGGCACGCACGCTCACCGAGCTGCGCATGGAGAACGTGGGGGCCGCCGAACTCGCCGCCACCGGCGCGCCCGGGGCGGATCTTGCGCGGCTGCACCTGGACTTCGCGGCGCAACTGCAGCAGCAGTCTCTCTCTGATCAAGCCACGCTCTACGGCCTCGCGCTGAAGGCCGCCGGCGATGGCACGCACCGCGTCCTGGGATTGCCGGTGCTGATGCTCGACGTGGCTGTGCGGTCTGCCAGGCAACGCGAGTTGGTGGCGGCGTTCGTACAGCGCTCGCCCGCGGTACTGGCCGTGACGCTCGAGGCGGACGAAGAATCGCGCAAGCATCTGGAAGCGGCGCTCGGCGTAGCGGCTGAAATCGGCGCAGTGGACGGCGATGCGCGGGAAGAGAAAACTCTGGCGCGCCTGCGGCGGCAGGTGTTTGAAACACACCTCGAAGCCGCACCGGTGGATGACTCGTTGGCAGTGTTCTCGGCGCCGGGCGAGGGCCTGGAGTGTGTGGAGATCTCGCGCCGCATCCAGAAGCTCGCGGCAGCAGGACTGCCGTTCGACGCGATGGCCGCACTGATGCGCAACCCGGAGAAGTATCAGCCGTTGCTCGAGGACGCGTTGCGCCGGGCTGGCATTCCGGCGTTTTTTCCGCGTGGGTCCGCGCGTCCGGATCCGGCAGGCCGTGCGTTTCTGGCGCTGCTGCAATGCGCGGCGGAAGATTGTTCAGCGTCGCGCTTTGCTGAGTATCTATCGCTGGCGCAGGTGCCGGATCTCGATGCCGGCGGCGGCCCGGTGCGTGTGGAACGTGGTTTCACGCCGCCGCAGGACGAACTGCTGGCAGGCTTCCAACCGGACGCCGACACGGGTGAGTCGCCGCAGGGCGAGGCTGCTGGACCGGGCCCGGTGATCACCGCGCCGCGCGGCTGGGAGCAGTTGCTGGTGGATGCCGCCGTGGTGGGCGGGCGCGCGCGTTGGGAGCGCCGCATTGACGGTTACGAGGAAGAGTTGAAGCTACAACTGAGCAGCGCCGAGAGCGAGGGCACATCACGCCGGCTGGAGCAACTCAGCGCGTTGAGAGGCTTCGCGCTGCCGGTGATCGGGCTGTTGGACGCCTTGCCTCGCCGCGCAAAGTGGACCGAGTGGCTGACGGCACTAATCGAACTCGCCGAGACGACGCTGCGCGCGCCGGAAGCCGTGCTGGCCGTACTAAATGAACTGCGGCCGATGGGCGAAGTGGGCCCCGCGACGCTGGATGAAGTGTACGGCGTGTTGCAGGATCGCCTGCGCTTCTTGCGCGCCGACCCACCGTCGCGGCGATATGGCGCGGTGTTCTGCGGCACGATTGAGGAGGCCCGCGCGCACCGGTTCGACGTCGTGTTTCTCCCGGGCCTTACCGAGGGAGTCTTTCCGCGCAAAGCGTACGAGGATCCGCTGTTACTGGATCATTACCGCCGCGCCTTGCCGCATCCGCTGCCCGGGCGCGATCAACTAGTGGCGCGCGAGCGGCTCCTGTTAGCCGTCGCGGCAGGTGCCGCCGAGCAGCAACTGGTGGTGTCCTATCCGCGCATGGATACCGCGCAATCGCGCCCGCGCGTGCCGTCGTTTTATGCGCTGGAAGTGGTGCGTGCTGCCGAAGGCGCATTGCCGGAGTTGCGCAAGTTTCAGGAGCGCGCCGCCAAGGCCGCGCCGTCGCGTTTGGGATGGCCCGCGCCGGCGGATCCACGCGAGGCCATTGACGATACCGAATACGATATTGCGTCGTTGCGGCAGTTTGAAGACTTGCCGCCGGAACGCCGTCGCGGCGTGGGGCGGTATCTGCTGGCGGTCAACACCCACTTGGCGCGTTCGCTGCGCACGCGGTGGTTGCGTTGGAAGAACGCCTGGTCATGGGCGGATGGATTGGTGGCGAGCAAAGACGCGCCCACGGCGGGTTTGCTGGAGGCCCACCGTTTGAGCGCCCGCGTCTATTCGGCCACCTCGCTGCAGCAGTATGCTTCGTGCCCGTATCGTTTCTTTCTGCAGGCCGTGCACGGGCTTCGCGAACGCGACGGCATTGCCGCGTTGGAGCAACTGGACCCGTTGACGCGCGGCGCGTTGTTCCACGAAGCGCAGTTCACGTTCTTCCAGGCGATGAAGCACGAAGGTCTTTTGCCGCTGGACCGTTCGCGGCTCGCCCCCGCGCTGGAGCATGCAGACCGCGCGTTGAATCAGGTAGCCGAGCAGTGGCGCGAGAAGCTGGCGCCCGCGATTGACCGCGTGTGGGTGAGCGAGATCGAAGACCTGCGCACCGATCTGCGCACATGGGCGCGGCACGTGGCCACCATTGACGACGAATGGACGCCGGTTCACTTTGAGCTGGGCTTCGGGTTGAAAGAACGCGGCGGCTCGCGTGACGATGCTTCGCGCGCCGAAGATGTGGCGCCGATGGCAGGCGTGCGGCTCCGCGGATCGATCGATCTGGTGGAGCGCCACCGCGAGTCAGGCCTGATTCGCATCACGGATCACAAGACAGGCCGCCCCCTCGACAAAGCTCCAATGGCGGTGGGCGGCGGCGCGGTTTTGCAGCCGCTGCTGTATTCGCTGGCCGCCGGGCAGATGCTGGGACAGCCCGTTTCCATGGGGCGTCTGTTTTATTGCACGCAGCGTGGCGGCTACAAGGAATACAGCGTGCCGGTGAAGCCGATCGCCCGGCAGCATCTGGAGCAGGTGCTGGAGGGAATCGACGAAGCGCTCGCGCAAGGGTTCTTGCCGGCCGCCCCCGCGCGCGAAGCGTGCACGATGTGTGACTACGAGCGTGTGTGCGGCCCGCGCGAAGAAGAGCGCTTGCGGCGCAAACCGGCGGAGCGGTTGGACGCATTGAATCGCCTGCGAGGGTTGCCATGAGTAGCGGCGCAGGGCTTCGGCTCGTACCGCGCGACAACGAAGACGCGGCGGCGCGTGAGCGCATCCGCACATCGCTACAAGAAAGCCTCATCGTGGAGGCCTCCGCGGGCACGGGCAAGACGACGGAACTGGTACGCCGGATCGTGGCTGTGCTGGCCGAAGGCGCTGACATCGACAAGATTGCCGCCGTCACCTTCACCAACAAAGCCGCCGGCGAGTTGAAGCTTCGCCTGCGGCAGGAGCTTGACCGTGCACGCGCCGAGGAAGACAGCGATCAGCGGCGCGCGGCGCTCGAAGGCGCGCTGGCGCATCTCGAAGAAGCGTCCATCGGCACCATCCACGCCTTCTGCGGACAGATCCTGCGTGAGCGCCCGGTGGAGGCGCGCGTGGATCCGGCCTTCCGCGAACTCACCGAACTCGCAAGCCGCCAGATCCAGGAGCGGGCGTTTCGCGCCTGGATCCAGGAGCAGCTCAACGAAACGGCGCCCGGGCTGCGCCGCGCGCTGATCCGCCTCGCGCTGCAGCCCGGCGAGGAAGCCCCGCTGGACCGGCTGAAGTCCGCGGGCCGCGCGTTGATTGAATGGCGCGACTATCCCACGCCGTGGGATCGCGTGGAGTGGGACCGCGCCACGGAAGTGGACCTACTGGCCGAGCGTGTGCGGCAGATGGCGCCGCGCGTGAACCAGAAGTTCCAGGTGGTCACGGATCTCGCCGCGTGGATCGAGCGGTCTGAAGCGGTTGGCGCACGTGACTACGATACGCTTGAAGCGCTGCTCCTCAAGCTCCTGCGCGATCTCACCCGCATCAAGGCGAAAGGCGCTGAGGAGTTGACGTACGCGCTGGACCAGTTCCGCGTGCAGTCTGAAGCCGATCTTGCGCACGCGTTGCGGGAAGAAATGTCAGGCCTCGTTGAGCGTTACGAAGAACTCAAGCGCCAGGCGGGGCTCCTCGATTTTCATGACCTGCTGCTGAAGGCGCGCGACCTCGTGCGCGACAACCGCGAAGTGCGCGAGTTCCTCCAGCGCCGCTTCTCGCATATCTTCGTTGACGAGTTCCAGGACACAGACCCGGTGCAAGCGGAACTCCTCCTGCTGCTCTGCTCAGACGCCGCGGCCGCGGATGACTGGCTCGACGTCACGCCCGTGCCGGGCAAGCTGTTCCTCGTGGGCGACCCCAAGCAGTCCATCTACAAATTCCGCCGCGCGGACGTCGTGCTGTATCGCGGCCTGCGAGACCGGCTCGCCGGGCGCGGCGTGGGCGTGGTCCGCCTCACTCGCAGCTTCCGTTCCGTGCACCCGATTCAGCAAATGGTGAACGCCGCCTTCGCGCCGGAGATGACGGGCGACATGGAAGCGGGCCAAGCCGAGTACTCACCTCTCGAAGAAGTTCGCACCCCGCTCACCGGGCAGCCCTCCGTCGTCGCGCTACCCGCGCCGCGTCCTTATGGCATGTTCCGGCTCTCGAAGATCGAGATCAACAACTGCCTGCCGGACACGATCGCCGCCTACGCCGAGTGGCTCATCAACGAAAGCGGCTGGCAGGTGGAAGACCCCGACACGGGTGCGTTCACGCCCATCTCCGCGCGCCACATCTGCTTGCTGTTCCGCCGCTTCACCAGCTTCGGGCGTGACCTCACGCGCGACTATACACGCAGCCTCGAAGCCCGCGGCATCCCCCACCTGCTCGTGGGCTCGCGTTCGTTCCACGCGCGCGAGGAGGTGGAAACGCTGCGCGCGGCCTTGGCCGCCGTGGAGTGGCCGGGCGATGAACTCTCGGTCTTCGCGGCGCTCAAAGGCTCGTTGTTCGCGATCCCCGATGCATTGCTGCTCGAGTTCCGGCTCTTGTACAAGCGGCTGTCGCCGTACCTGCCGGACCTCGATCAACTCGACGCAAAGTTCACGCCGATTCGCCAGGCCTTGGAGTTGCTGCGCGAACTGCACCGCCAGCGCAACTGGCGGCCCGTGGCGGCCACCGTGCATCAGCTCCTCGAATTCACCCGCGCGCACGCGGGCTTTGCTCTGCGCCCCGGTGGCCAACAGGTGCTGGCCAACGTGTATCGCGTGGCCGACGTGGCGCGCGGTTATGAAAGCGAAGGCGGCATCTCGTTCCGTGGCTTTGTGGAGATGCTGGAAGCGCAGGTGGAAAAGGCCGAGTCGTCCGAAGCGCCCGCCCTCGAAGAAGGCTCCGAAGGCGTCCGCATGATGACCGTGCATGCCGCCAAGGGCCTGGAGTTTCCCGTGGTGATCCTCGCCGACATGACCGCGAACCTGTCGCCTCGCGAGCCGGATCGCTACGTGGATTCCGAGCGCCACCTGTGCGCCATGCGCCTGCTGCAATGCACGCCGTGGCCGCTGCTTGCACATCGTGACCGCGAACTGGCGCGTGAGCAAGCCGAGGGCGTGCGCGTGGCGTACGTCGCGGCCACCCGTGCGCGTGACCTTCTGGTGGTGCCCACGGTGGGCGACGAAGAAGTGCAGGACAGTTGGCTATCGCCGCTGTGGCGTGCCGTGTATCCGGAGAAGGGCGCCTTCCGCCGCTCCGAGCCGCAAGCCGATGGCTGCCCGCGTTTCGGAGACAGCTCCGTGCTCAGCCGGCCGCCGGAGATGAACCGGGGCGGAGAGATGTCGGTGAGGCCCGGCTTGGTCACTCCCTCGGCCGGCGCGCACCGCTTGGTGTGGTGGGACCCCGGGGCATTGAAGTTGGGCGTCGAAGCCAACTACGGTTTCCGGCAGGAGGAGGTGTTGGCGGGCGACGAAGAGTCTGCCAGCATCACGGCGTACGAAGCGTGGCGCGAGCAGCGTGAGGCCATCGCCGCACGCGGAGCCACACCGGCTTTCACAATCTTCTCGCCGAGCGAAGCCACTGAGCCGCCTCCCGCCGTGCTGCCAGTGGACGTGGCGGATGCCCGCCGCGACACGGCAACGCCGCGCGCCTTCGGCTCGCATTTCGGAGTGCTCCTCCATGTGGTGATGCGCGACATCGATTTCCGCGCCACGCGTGAAACCGTCGAGACGCAGGTGGAACTGCAGAGCCGCATCATGGGCGCGCCGGAGGAAGAGCGCGCCGCCGCGGCGGAAGCCGTGGCCGCCACGCTCGCGCATCCTCTGCTGCAAGCGGCCGCCGCCGCGCCACGCGTCCACCGCGAGTGGCCGGTTCGCTTCCGCGCGGCGGACGGCCGCCTCCTCGAAGGCATTGTGGACCTCGCTTACTTCGACGGCGCGTCATGGCAGATCGTCGACTACAAGACCGACGCGGACTTCCACTCGCGCCGCCGGCACTACGAGACGCAGCTCCGCTGGTACGTCCACGCGGCCGCTCAGCTCACAAAACAGCCCGCGCGTGGGTGGTTGCTGCGCGTTTTGTTAGCGATCATGTAAAAACGTATTTTTTTGATCTTCGGGCCGACCGGAGATGACGGGGCAGCGGCGGAAAGGGGTCGACCCAGATACTGTGATGCCCGCACCGGGCG
>VFZP01000012.1 GCA_016871115.1 Acidobacteriota bacterium | reverse complement strand
ACCAATGAACACCCCAAGCCTTTTCACTGGCGCAAACGTGAGGTCAAGGGAAGCCAGCTGCGAAATACTCTTATTACTTTATGCAACTAAGCACTAGCTTCTGCGTGTCCTTCTCCACCCAGGGCCAGATCATGCCACGGAGCTCATTCATCCGCGCCAGTACTTGCTCGGGCTGGTAGAGTTGCTTCACAATGCGCGTGTAGATCTGGCGGTAGCGCTCTTTATACTCGGGGTTCTCCCACAACTTGGTCGCCAGCGGGCGCCCCACTGCCGCGCCGCCACCGCCGGGAGGAGGATTACCACCTCCGGGAGGAAGGCCGCCCGGAGGCAGACGGCCGCCCCCGAAACCGCCGCCGGTGTTCACCCACTCCAGTGGCAGATCTTTTATGCCTTGAATCGTCTGACCCTGGCTCAGCGCGCCGAGGGCTAAGCTTGGGTCCCAGGGAATCCACATCCACCGGCCGTCTGAGGGCCGCTTGTAGATCTTGTAGATATTGAAGTTCTGCGACATGACGACGTAGCTGTCGAGATTCACCGTGGCGTTGTCGAGCGCCAGGGCGGCCAGCACGCTGTCGATGTCCATGATGGGTTCGAGCTTGGTCTTGCAGTCGGCGGCAGGCGTCTTCGCGATCAACTTGCAGAGAGCGATCAGGTCCGTCTAATCATCTGCTCCTTCATTGGACTGCTTTTCCCATACTCTCTCGTAGGCGGCCTTGTCCTCGCCGAGATAGGCGAAGTTGGAACCGAGGTTGCCTTTGTAGAGATTGCCCTTGTACTCGCTGGCGCTGAAATGGTTTTTCAGAAAGTCCCCGTTGATAACTTCGGTGAGGATGTAGAGCCCGAAGTACTCGCCGTTGATGGTAAGGGCAGCGAAATGAGAGCGCGGCGCCTTGATGCCGATCGCATTCGCCAGTTCGTAGTAGAGCTTTTCGCGAACGAAGCTCGGATCGTTCCAGCCGTTGCTAAGGCTGAACGAGCCGATGCCTTCAATCTTTTGGCCACTGACGAATTCGTTTAGTTTGAGGCGAAACGGCTTCTTCTGCGTGCGTGCGGCGCTGTAGGTGCTGTTGCCCTTGAAGCGCACGCCGATGCGCTGAAACTTGTACGGGCCCCATTCGATGTTCGCTTCAAAGTACGGGTTGTCGGCGCGCGCGCCACTGTAGTTGTCGGTGAGCACCTGAAACCAATCGGCGTTGGCGAAGGTGATTTTGATTTCGTGAACGGCATCCTGATCGAAGATGGGATACGGCAGCGGCACCTGCGAGAACGCGGCGCAAGCAGTCAGGGCGGTGAGAAGCAATAAACGAGACATCGATCACAGTCTAATTGCGAAACACCAAATCCGGTGCAAAGTTATTTAAAGAGTGTGCCCCGCCCCAAGAGCCACTGGGGATCGAGGCGGCGCTTCACGGCGCGCATGGCGTCGATCTCTTCCGGTGTGAACATCAGCGGCAACAGACCGGCTTTGCGCTTGCCAAGGCCATGCTCGGCGCTCACCGTGCCTCCCAACCGCACGGCCTCGCCAGCGAGGTCCACCATGATCGCCCGGCCGCGGTCGAACTCGGCTTGCGAAGCGGGCAGGATGTTGACGTGCACATGCGCGTCACCAATATGCCCGAAGATCACGTAGCGGCCGGCGAACTCGGCATCGAGCGCGGCACGGTAGAGACGCAACATCTCCAGGTTCCGGTCCAGCGGCACTACGTAGTCAGACCCAAGTTTGGTGAAGCCCCGCCGCCGCACCGTATCGTTCACCAGTTCCGGCAGCGCATGGCGGAAACGGCGGAAGCGCTCGCGGTCACGCGCGCCAGTGGCAAACCAACTCTCTTCGGCAAAGGCGCCCGAGTTCTCTAGGCGCGCCAGCCATGCTTCGTCTTCACCGGGCGCCGCCTCCTGTTCAATCAGCAGGGCCGCGCGCGCGGCGGCCGGAGTCTCGGGGAAGCGAGTGCGCAGCAGTTCAAGCGATGCCGCATCGCAGTACTCCAGCATGCGGACGCCATCCACAGCACGCCACGAATCAACGGCTGCCACGGCCGCTTCATCGTCACCGAAAAAGACCACGCCCGTGATGAGTTCGCCGGGCCAAACCGGCAAGAGCGCGAGTTCGGCTTCGGTCACCACACCGAGCGTTCCTTCGCTACCGGTGAACAGATCGATCCAGTCCATCCCCGGTGTCAGCGCGTAGCCCGCCGTGTTCTTGGTCGTGGCAGGGCGGCGCAGCGCAGGCACGTCGAACGGCACAGCATCACCACGGCGGAACGCACGCAACCTGCCATCCATGGTGGCTACGGTGAGCGCGCGGATCCAACGCCGGGTGGCGCCGTACCGGAAACTGCGGGAGCCGCTTGCGTTGGTGGCGATGGTACCGCCCACCGATGCAGTCCATTCGGTCGGGTCAGGCGGGTACATTTGCCCGGCGCGCGCCGCGGCGTCATGCAGAGTTTGCAGCGCCACGCCCGAGCCGGCCCGGGCGAGACCGTCCTCAATCGCAAGCGTCGTGAATTTCTCGAGGGACAGCACCCAGCCGCCGTGCGCCACGCGGCCGCCGGTGAGGCCTGTGCCCGCGCCCGCGATGGTAACCGGAATGCCAGCCCCCGCCGCCTCGGCCAACAACGCGGCCATTTCCGCACCGGTAGAGGGCACGCACACGCGTTCGGCTTCGCCCCGATAACCGGAGGCATCTTCCAGGTACCGCCGCTCGACTGGCTCGCTCATGCTTCGAGAATGACAGGAAGAATCAGCGGACGCCGCTGCGTCTGCTTGTTTAGGAACTTCTTCAGGTCTACGCGGATCTTTTCCTGAATCACGCCAAAGTCGCCGCGCTCTTCCACCGACGAGTTCTCCAGCGTTCGCGCCACTACCTGCTTCGCCTGCACCAGGAGTTCCGCGCCGTTGTCGGAGATGAAGCCGCGCGTGACAATTTCTGCCGTCGCTTCCGTCTTGCCCGTGCGTTTGTTGATGGCGACAATCGGCAGCACGAAGCCATCGGTGGCCAGGTGACGCCGGTCACGCACGACGATCTCATCCACCACGTCATCAAGGGAACCCGAGTCAATGAGAACGCGGCCCACCGACACTTCTTCGCTCTTCTGCGCGCCGCGTTTGTCAAGCTCCAGCGTCGCCCCGGTCTCCAGTACGAAAACCTGTTCAAGGCCCGAACTCTTCAAGTGTTGCGCGAGTTTGGCGTGTGCGGCCATCTGCCGGTACTCGCCGTGCACGGGCATGAAGAAGCGCGGACGCACCAGATTCAGCACCAGGCGCAACTCTTCAGCGTAAGCGTGGCCGGACACATGCAACGGTGGATTGCCCGGTGTGGGCAGAATCGCGCCGCGCTTGGCCACGTGATTCAGCATCCGGTAGATTGCTTTCTCGTTGCCCGGAATCATGCGGGCGCTCAGCACAAACGTGTCGCCGCTTTCGAGCGACAGGTTCCGGTGATTGTCTACGGCCATGCGCGACATCGCCGACATCGGCTCACCTTGCGTGCCGGACACCACCACGCACACCTTATTGCGCGGCGCGGACTGCACATCCTGCGGGCGTAACAGCGAGCCTTCGGGAATCCGCAACAGCCCGAGGTTATGGGCAATTTCAGTCACCTGCGTCATCGAGCGCCCGATGAAACAAAGCTTGCGGCCGAATTCGCGCGAGACATCGAGCAGTTGCTGGATGCGCGGAATCGAGGAACTGAAGCAGGCCACCACAATGCGGTGCTCGGCCCGGTGAAACACATTCTCAAGACCCGGGCGAACGGCGCGTTCAGAAGCAGAATAGCCGGACGTGTCCGAGTTGGTGGAGTCAGACAGCAGCAGCAGCACGCCGCGCTTGCCGTACTCGGCGAGCTTGTGCAGGTCGAACAGTTTTTCGTCAGTGGGCGTGGGATCGACTTTGAAATCGCCGGTATGGATGACAACACCCAGGGGCGTAGTGATGGCAAGCGCCACGGCGGACACAATCGAGTGCGTCACCTGAATGAACTCGATCGAGAATGGCCCGAGCGTGATCTTGTCGCTCGGCTTAACGACGTTGAGGTCAGCCGAGTCGGCGAGGTGATGTTCTTCAAGACGCCGTTCCACCAGACCCAGCGTCAGGTCCGTGCCGTAAACCGGAATATCGAACTCCGAGAGCAGGTAAGGCACGCCGCCAATATGGTCTTCGTGGCCGTGCGTTAGCACCAGCCCGCGCACCATTTCTTTCCGGTCTTTCAGGAAGGTGAAGTCTGGAATGACGCTGTCGATGCCCATGAGTTCCGCGTCGGGAAACATCATGCCGCAGTCGATGACAACGATGTCATCCTGGTACCGAAGGGCCATGCAGTTCATACCGAACTCGCCCAATCCGCCCAATGGAACTACTTGAAGAACGCCTTCTGCCATGAATGCCAAGGGTAACACGCAGCGGATACAGCCTGACGCTCTTGGACGCTATTGAAGATGTCGCGATCTTGTAAAATTGGTAAGGGATAGAGGGTGGCAAAACCACGATTCAACATTCAAGATCTCTTCGCCATGGAACCCTGGGAGTGGCCGAAAGGGGCCGGGCCGGTTGTAGCCGACGCTCTCGTGGACAAGGCCACGCCGACCGAAGACCACATTGCCGCCGCACAGATGGCTGGCGACATGGTATTGATGAACGACGGCGTGGCGGCGCTCCTGCTGAAGCTGTTAGAAGACGCAGTTGAATCCACCGAACTGCGGACCCGCGCGGCGATCGCCCTCGGCCCTGCGCTTGACGAAGCCTCCCTCTCTGACTTTGACGACGTCGATCTGGAGCCCTCCATCAGCAAAGGAATGTTTCATCGCATTGGGCTCACATTGATAAAGATCTGCAACAACGCCGGTGAGATCAAAGAACTGCGGCGCCGCGCGCTCGAAGCGGCGGTACGCGCGCCGGAAGACTGGCATCGCGAGGCCATTCGCACCGCTTACGCCAGCGGCGATGCGGAGTGGAAACTCACCGCGGTGTTTGGCATGAAGTACATACGCGGCTTTGAAAAGGAGATTCTGGAGACGCTGAACACTTCCGATCCGGAACTGCTGGAGACCGCCGTTACCGCGGCCGGGAACGGCGAACTGCAGTCCGCGTGGCCGCGGATCAAGCGAATCCTGAAATCTCCGGCCACAGAAAAGTCACTCTTGCTGGCCGCCATCGAAGCGTCCGCCTGTGTGAACCCCGCGGAGGCACGGACGTTCCTGGAGGACTTTGAAGAGTCCGACGACGAGGAGATTTCCGCTACCGCCACCGAAGCACTCACGTTGATGCGTGCTGAGGATGAAGACCTCGAAGAGGATTCACGCGACTGGCTGAACTAACCGGCCTTGACTGGGCGCAGGTCTCGCACCGGTTGCAAAAACCCTTCGATGCGGTTCGCCGCGAGAGTCACTTCCCCCGCCTCGGCGCCAATGCGCACGCCGACGCGCTTTAACGGCGCCGAAGTGTGGCGGATCTCGTTGTTGCGGATCTGCACTTGCCCCGTCTGGCCTTGAATATCGATGCCCACGCCGAACTCTTTCCCCAGATCGACGATGCGGTTGTTCTCCACGCGATTGCGGTGTGCATTGTAGGCCAAGCCGCGTTCCTTGCGGAACAGGATCCCCACTTCGCCGCTCGCATGAATGTGGTTATCGCGGATCAGATTGTCCGTGTCTCGGTGACCGATCGAGATGCCAAAGCGCCGGTTGCCGTTGATCACGTTCTTCTCAGCGAGCCCGAACTTCACGCCCCAGCAGAAAAACAAACCTTGGTCGTTCCGTTCGAGCCGGTTGGCGCGGATCAGCGGCCGCTGTGAGCCGGAACCGGGATGGAGGCCCAGACCCGTGTTGTCGTGACTGTGGCAGTTCTCCACCGTTACGTCATGGCAAATCTGCCAGCTTACGCCGTCGCCCCGGTAGTTACGCGCCGTCACGCCTGCGATGCGAATCTGCCGACAGTCCTGCAGAAAAATGCAACCGGCGTAGTTGCCGTCCAGTTCTTCGTTGTTCGCCTTGTTGCCGTCGAGCGCGATGTTCTCGATGCGCAGATTGTGCAGGTTCTCGCCGCTGAAGAGCGGAAACAGCGTGGCAGCCTTCGGAGTGCCGGGGAGCCAAAGGTTCTCGCGGAGTGCGCGGTCCAGCTTGAAGCGGTTGCCGCTGCGCGCTACCAGCGTGCGTTTGATGACCACGTTCCCTTTGCCGTCGGCGTCCTTCCCGCGCAGGCAAATGCCATCGCCAATCTGAAAGCCGCGCGCGTCGGCGAGCGTGATCTCCTGGTCGTACCAGTCAGAGTCCTGCGCGAGGGCGGTACTCACCGAGGGCTCTTTGATGATGATAGTCTCGAGTCCACTGCCCATGATCCGCACATTGCTCTGCAGGTGCACGGCATTGCGGAAGCGATAGGTACCAGGCAGAATGCGCACGGTGCCACCGCCCCAGCGCGCCACCGAGTCAACGGCGGCCTGGATCGCCTTCTCATTCGTGCCCGCGATATCGCCTTGGGGGCCAACCGTGATCGTGAGCCGCTCCTTCCAGTCCGGCTCGACGGTATCGCTCGAGGTGGCGCGCGGATTCGTCACCGGCGGACGTCCATCGTTTTCCGCGGCAACCGCGGAGGCAGCCAGAGGCATCGCAAGCAGGGAACGCCGATGCAACATATGGGCATTATACAGCGCGCCGCGTCGATATGATATAAAGTCTGCGAATGACTTTTCGCGGGCTCCTGTGCGGATTTGCCTCGGCTACGGCGGTGTGGGCCGCGCCAGCCGCGATGCCACAGTTTGAAAAGGACATTCTGCCGATTCTCGAGGCCAATTGCGCAAAGTGCCACGCGGGCTCTGCACCGCAAGGCGGCCTCGATGTGCGCACGCGTGCGTCGCTGCTGAAAGGCGGCGCGGCGGGCGCGGGTTTCATGGCGGGCGAGCCGGACCGAAGCCTGCTCTTCTTCCGCATCCGCTCCGGGCAGATGCCGCCCGGCGGGCCCAAACTGGAAGACGCTGAGATCGAACTCTTGCGTCGGTGGATTGAAGTGGGCGCGCCGGCAGCGAGTCCCTATGCACAACCGCCCACCAGCCACATCACGGAGAAAGACAAGCTGCACTGGTCGTTCAAGCCGCCGCGCCGCCCGGCCGTGCCGCGTGTGCGCGCGCAGGATCGGGTGCGCTCGCCCGTCGATGCATTCGTGCTGGCGGCGCTTGAAAAGAACGGACTCGCCATGAATGGCGACGCCGCGCCAGAGACGCTCTACCGGCGCGTGGCGTACGATCTTACCGGCCTGCCGCCCACACCCGAAGAACTCGACGCGTTCTTGAAGGACGCACTACCGGGCGCCTATGAGCGCGCCGTGGACCGGCTGCTCGCCAGCCCGCGCTACGGGGAGCGCTGGGCCCGCCACTGGCTCGACACCGCGGGTTACGCCGACTCAGAAGGCGTGCTCGATGCCGACGTCATCCGCCCCAACGCCTGGCGTTACCGCGACTACGTAATCCGCGCCTTCAACAATGATAAGCCGTTTGACCGCTTCGTGCGCGAGCAACTCGCCGGCGACGAACTCTCGGAGTATTGGAAGCACGACGGCCTCCCGCGAGACGTGGCCGATCAACTCGAGGCTACCGGATTCCTCCGCACCGCCGTCGATGCCACGCGCGATGATTTCCTCCCCAAAGACTTTGCCGAGTACCAATGGCGTACGCTGTTCGACACCGAGCAGATCGTGGCTTCCACATTCCTCGGCCTCACCATGCAGTGCGCGCGCTGCCACGATCACAAGTACGAGCCCATCACGCAGCGGGACTACTACTCGCTGCAGGCCGTGCTCGCCAGCGCTATCCGCCCCACCGGCGCGGTGCTGCCCACGTATCGCCGCATCGTGGTGGACGCAACAAAAGCAGAGCAGGCTCGCGCCGAAGAGAACAACAAGCCGCTCGAAGCAGTGGCCAAGGCGCTGCGCGAGTTGATGAACGCCCGCCGCGAGCAGGCCCGCGCCGCGCATCCCAAACGCGACAAAGCCACCGACGCAGAACTTCGCGAAGCATCCGCGGACTACGCCGCCAAGCTGGACTCAGCGAACAAGGAGTTGAAGGAAACCGAAACTCGCCTGATCCAACTCCCCACCATCCGCATGATCAACGACATCGACGCCGCGCCGCCACCCACGTACCTCTTGCAGCGCGGCGATCCGCTCAGTCCTGGCCAGACTGTCGCGCCCGGTGTGCCTGCCGTGCTGGCGCCCACGGCCAGGCCCTTCGCGGTACCAGCGGTGGCGAAAGATGCCAAGACCACAGGCCGCCGCACGGCGCTCGCCGACTGGCTCACGCAGCCCGATCATCCATTGACGGCGCGAGTGATCGTGAACCGCGTGTGGGCTGGGCACTTCGGGAGCGGCCTCGTCGCGTCGCTCGACAACTTCGGCAAGTCTGGCGCGGCCCCCTCGCATCCGGAGCTGCTCGATTGGCTTGCCATGCAATTCGTCGACGGCGGATGGAGCTTGAAGAAGCTGCACAAGACCATCGCGATGTCCTCCACCTATCGCCAATCGGCCGCCGCCCGGCCAGACGCGCTCGCCAAGGACGTCGCGAACAAATTCCTGTGGCGCATGACGCCGCAGCGACTCGAAGCCGAGAGCGTGCGCGACGGAATTCTCCGCGTCGCGGGCCGTCTGGACGTCACAATGTTTGGCGAACCGGTGCGAACCACCACCAAGCCTTCCGGCGAAGTAGTGCCCGACAACGACGCCGCTCCCGGCCGCCGCACCATCTATCAACTGGTGCGCCGAAACACGCCGCAGAGCCTACTCAACGCTTTTGACGCACCGGTGATGGAAGTGAACTGCTCGCGCCGCGTCACCACCACCTCCGCCACGCAGGCGCTTGCGTTGATGAACAGCGAATTCATTACCGCGCAAGCCGAACACTTCGCGCGCCGCATTCTGGACTCGAACGAAAACGATGACGGCGCTCGCATCGAACGCGCTGTCCGTATGGCGCTCGCCCGCGCGCCAACAGCCAAGGAACTGGACCGATTCCTCACCTTCATCGAAAAGCAGAGAGCCTTCTACGCCGCGCAGCCCGAAGCCGAGCGCCGTCTGCGCGTTTATGCCGACCTCGGCCAAGCGCTCCTCGGCGCCAACGAATTCATCTATCTGGATTGACCCCATGAGCCACGTTCTCCACACGCCTATTCGCCACATGCTCTCGCGTCGCGACGTCTTCTCGCGGCTCGGCGCGAGTCTCGGCGGACTCGCGCTCGGCTCGCTGCTGCAAGGCGCCGCGCGGTACGACGTATTGCCTAAGCAGCCGCATTTACCGCCGAAAGCCAAGCGCGTGATCCTGCTGTTTCAGAACGGCGGCCCCAGCCAGATGGACCTATTCGATCCCAAACCGGAACTGCAGAAGCGCCACGGGCAGAAGCCGGGTGACGGATTCATCAACACGGTAGACATAAAGAAAACCGGCACCTGGATGGGCAGCCCCTTCAAGTTCGCCAGCCACGGCCAGTGCGGCATGGAACTGTCGAACCTCCTGCCGGGCCTCGCACAACATGCCGACGACATCACGCTGATTCGCTCTATGATCAGCGAGCATTCGAATCACGAACAGGCGATCTGGTATTTCAACACTGGCCTCACCACGCCTGGCCGCCCGTCCATGGGCTCGTGGGTCACCTACGGCCTCGGCACCGAGAATCAAGACCTGCCTGCCTACGCCGCGATCCTGCATCCGAAGGGCTTGCCGGTGGACGGCACTCGGAATTATTCGAGCGGCTGGATGCCGCCGCTGTATCAAGGCATGGTGATGCGCACCGAAGGCACGCCCGTGTTGAACCTGAAACCGCAAGGTCCGGCCGCCGTTGCTGCGGCGCGGTTTAGCCTGATGCAGGATCTTAACCGCGAACACTTCCGCCCGCGCGCCGATCAACTGGAACTCGAAGCGCGCATCGCCAGCTACGAACTCGCCGCACGCATGCAACTGGCCGCCACCGATGCGCTCGACCTTTCGCGCGAACCCAGGTCCATGCATGATCTCTACGGCACTGGCGACGAAGAGGCGGGCATTCACGCGCGGCAACTGCTACTGGCGCGCCGGCTCTCTGAGCGCGGCGTGCGCTTCGTGCAAGTGCTGCTGAACGGCCAACCCTGGGACACACACCAGAAAAACGAATCGGGCAATCGCGACATCTGCCGCAAGACTGACGGGCCCGCCGCCGCCCTGCTCACCGATCTCAAACAGCGCGGCCTGTTTGAAGACACACTGGTGATCTGGGGCGGCGAGTTCGGCCGCACGCCGATGGCCCAGGGCAAAGACGGGCGTGACCACCACAAGTTCGGCTTCTCGGTCTGGCTGGCGGGCGGCGGCGTGAAGCGCGGCCACGTGCACGGCGCCACGGACGACTTCGGCTACCACGCCACGGAGAAGCCGGTGACCATGGCAGACTTTCACGCGACGATCCTCCACCTGCTGGGCCTCGATCACAACAGGCTCACCTATCAACACGTGCGCGAGGAAAAGCTCACCGACGTGCGGCCAGCGCAAGCGGTGCGCGACATCCTCGCCTAGCGGCGAGGCCCATCGTTGCTCAGCGGTACGTCTTGTCGTCCACCTTGCTGAGGTCGACGTCATCGCCGAATACACCCAGCGTGACGATGGCGAACGTGAAGACGTTGGTACCCGGCTCCAGGTGCCCCCCGAACGCATGCTCGCCCGTGGTAAGCGTCAGGTGCGGATGGAGCCGCCCGTCGATCACATAGCCGTTGATGCTGATGATGTCGGCCGGCGCAGTGGGATCTTTGAAGAAGATGTTCTTCGATGGAAACGTCCGGTTGCTCACCGAGTGGATGTGATAGTTGCGCACCGAGCCAATGCCGCTAAGGATCACGGCATTCCTGATCTTATGCTGCTTCACCATCTTTTCCATGCCCGCCAACAGGTCCGCTTCGTACTTGAAGCGCAGCACCACCACGCGTTTGAATTCGCCCGAGACCGCGTAGACCTCGGGCACCTCCGGGCTGTTCGCCTTCGCGTCATCTTTCGGTGTCGTGGGCTTCACGATTTCTGTCTTGGTCATCTGCGCTGACGCAGCACCGGCCAGCAAAAGCGGCAGTGCCGCTGGAATGATTCGCAACATGTCTGGTAGCATAGCCGACCGGAGCCGCCATGCAACTTTCGCACCTCACCTGGATCGCCGTTCAACAACTAGACCGTACTCTCCCGGTGGTCATTCCCATCGCCGCCGTCGAACAGCACGGCCATCATTTGCCCGTTTCCACTGATGCGATGTTGCTGGAAGAAGTGGTCCGCCGGGCCGACACCACGTTGGGTGCGCGCGCCTTGTTCGCGCCGCTCCAGTGGATGGGCAACTCGCATCACCACACGGATTTTCCCGGCACCGTCTCGGCCTCGCCACGTGTCTATCTCGACTTGCTGCACGATCTCGCCGAGAACTTTCTGATGCACGGCTTCACGCGGCTCCTGTTCTTAAACGGCCACGGCGGCAACAACACGCCGGCCAAACAGGCGCTGTTTGAACTCCGTCAAAAGTACCGCGCGCGTACAGACCTGCTGCTACTGTTCACCACGTATTGGGACCTCGCCAAGCCCCACGAAACGCGCGACGGCTACGTGCAAACGGAGATGGGCCACGCCTGCGAGTGGGAAACGTCGATGATCCTGCGGCTCGCGCCGCACCTCGTCGTCGGCGACATCTCGACGCTCGAATCGGTCACTTTCGACTACGGCTTCGACCCTGCCTATCGCGCCTGGATCACCAAAGACCGCACGGTGAAAGGCCACATCGGCTCGCCGCAACACGCCACCGCGGAAAAGGGCGAGCACCTGTTTGCCAGCTTTGCCGCCGGTGTGGCACCGATGATCGACGCGATGACGCAGTGGGACGCGAGCCGCTGGCTATGACGAAATGGTGGGTCTGAGGGCTGTTGCTCCTGGCCAGCACCATCAACTACATGGACCGCATGACGCTCGCCAGCGGCTCGCGGCGCGTCATTGAGGAACTCCATCTCACCAAGGCCGGCTACGGGCAGGTGGAACAGTACTTCGGCTATGCGTTCGCCGTCAGCGCCATTTTGTTCGGCGCGCTGGCGGATCGATTTAGCGTGCGCTGGCTCTATCCGCTGGTGCTTTCGTTATGGTCGTTGATGGGATTCCTCACGGGCTTTGCCGACGCCAGCAGCTTGCCGTGGTGCCGCGCGCTCCTGGGCTTGTTTGAATCCGGCCACTGGCCCTGCGCGCTGCGCACCACGCAGGCACTGCTCGCCCCCGCGGACCGAGCGCTCGGCAACAGCATTCTGCAAAGCGGCACCGCCATCGGCGCGATCGTCACTCCGCTGATCGTCGCCGCGATGCTCACGCCGCAGCCGGGGAGTTGGCGGCGGCCGTTCTTCTGGATCGGCGGCATCGGCTTGCTGTGGGTCGTGGCGTGACTGTGGACAATGCGCGGACACGATCTCTCCGCGCCAGTGCCAGCCGGGCACCGCGAGGCCGCGTCAATCGGGTCGCTGCTGGCCGATCACCGTTTCTGGCTGCTCGCGCTGGGGGTCTCCTGCATCAACGGAACCATCGCACTCTATCGTGTCTGGCTGCCGCTCGCGCTGCAAGACAAGTCGGGTCTGGCGTTCAGCGAAAGCGAGGTGCTCAGCCGCATTCTGCCGGTCTACTACCTGATAAACGACGCCGGCTGCCTCGCCGCGGGCGCGGCCACGGTTTGGCTGCACTCACGTGCCGGGCAATCCGTGCTGAACGCACGGCGCTGGGTATTCACGGTGTGTGCATTGCTCATCGTGCCGTCCGCGCTTCTGCCGGCACTGGCCCGCGCGGAGATGTCCGGCGCGGCGAGGCTGGTCCTGCTCATGACGGCCGCGGGCACGCTCGGCGTGTTTCCCTGCTACTAGTCGCTCACACAGGAACTCTCGCGCGAACACATGGGACTGGTGACGGGACTGCTTTCGTTTTTCGCCTGGATCGTGCCGTCCAGCCTTCAGCAGCCGCTTGGCGCGCATATCGACCGTACCGGCTCCTACGACATCGCGTTTCAAGTGGGCGCGTGGCCCGTGCTGGTTTCGGCTATCGCGCTCTGGCTGTTCTGGGACTTGGCGTGGCTGCGCGCGAGGCGCTCCTGATCAATCCGGCTTTTTCGAATTCCGCCGCACGGGCGTAGCCTCATGCACGCGCTCGCGGAACTTGCCCTTGAGGCTCGCCGCCAGCCCCACGCTGCCGTCGCCATACCGGTCCCGCATGGCATCGGCCGCCCCCAACGCACGCCGCCAACGGTCTGATTTTTCCTGCCCGAGCAGGCTCAACTGACCCTCATCGCGCGTGAGATTGCCGGCCTGCACACCGAGCAGACGAATCGGCTTGCCCGTCCAATGCCGCGCGAACAACGCGCGAATCTGGGCCAGAATATCGGTGTCCATCTGCGTGGCGTGATCGAGCGTGTGCGCGCGCGTGAAAGTGGAGAAGTCGGTGTAGCGTAGCTTCAACTGCACGGTGCGCGTCCACAGCCCGTGCTCACGCAGCCGGCGCGCCACCATCTCGGTGAGCTGCGCGATCGAAGCATCGAGTTGGTTGCGGTCCTTCGTGTCCTCACCGTAGGTGTGTTCATGGCTGATCGACTTGGGATCCTCCGACGCACCCACCTCGCTATCGAACCATCCACCCGCGTCCGCTCCTATCGATTTACCCGCGAGCGCCAGTCCCCACTTGCCGAACTTTTCTTCCAAGAACTTCACATCGAGCGCCACCAGATCACCCACCTTGCGGATGCCCATGGCATGAAGATTCTTCTCCATCACCTTGCCGACGCCCGGAATCCGCCGTACTTCAAGCGGCGCGAGGAATTGCGCCTCTAGGCCCGGCATCACCCACAACACGCCGTTCGGCTTGGCCTGGTCCGAGGAAACTTTTGCTACCAGCCGCGAGGCGGCGATGCCGATCGAGCAGTTCAGTTGCGTGCGTTCCTTGATGCGCTCATGCAGCTTTTGCGCAGCGGCGAGCGGCGGGCCGTACAACCGCTCGGTGCCTGTGACGTCAAGGTACGCTTCGTCGATTGACGCCATCGAGACCGACGGGCTGAACGAATCGAGCACCTCGCGCACGCGACCGGACAATTCACGATACCGGTCCGGATGCCCATCCACGAAGATGGCGTGAGGGCAGAGTTGATAGGCAGTGCGTAACGGCATCGCCGAATGCACACCGAACTTCCGCGCGGCGTAGGAAGCCGCCGAGACAACACCGCGCTGATTCGGCCGCCCGCCCACGACTACGGGTTTGCCCTTAAGCGAAGGATCGAACAGCTCTTCCACGGACACAAAGAAGGCGTCCATGTCGAGATGAAAGATCGTGCGCGCGGTCGCCATGGCCCTCTCGATAGTATGGCGCGAATCGCGGCGCGTTTTCTGCTAACCTTCGCCGATATGGCATATGCGGTTAGCCGCTGGCTCTCCAGATACCCATTGGGCAAGTCCCGCCTTTTGAGCATTCGTGCACGGGCGGAAGGGGCGGACTCAAGTCCGCCGCGAGCTGAAGCTCGCCCTACACAGACGCCGAATGCAGCTAAAGCCACGTCGGCATGCGCGGCTTCAAAGGCTTCAAAGGCGGACGCTCACCCATGGTGCGCAAAGGAGAGGTGACGCGCGAAGTCAGCGATCCATCGAGATTGCCGTTCCGTTTCCGGCACGGGTACGCCGCGCGCTTCGCTCACGATACGCACCGCATCTTCCGGAGAAAACCCCTGCCGGACCAACAGGCAAACCGCCACCATGCCCGTGCGCCCCGCACCCTGACGGCAATGCAAGACCACATTGCGCCCCGCCACCAATTGCGCTTCCAGGCGGTCGAGCGCATCGGTGAAGGGTGCTACGGCGTCAGGCACATCGCGGTCGCGAATCGGGAAACGCAGAAACTGCATCGCATGAGCACGAACCTGATCCGCTTCGGCAACCAGATTCAGTTCGGCTTCTTCGTCTGCGGTCAGGAGCGACATCACCGCGCCAACGCCA
The DNA here is from genome assembly GCA_016871115.1 of Acidobacteriota bacterium. Taxonomy (GTDB): domain Bacteria; phylum Acidobacteriota; class Terriglobia; order Bryobacterales; family Bryobacteraceae; genus VFZP01. The sequence continues at coordinate 20,970 of VFZP01000012.1, read as the reverse complement.
GCCTGGCGCCAGCAAGCCGCTTCGTCAGCCAACCACTCACCGCCCCGCGGACGCGCCGACAAGGCAAGGCGTCCAGGCCACGGCCCTTCTACCCAATGCAACTGCGTCAGGCGCATTTATCGTGCCCCCCTTTCTGTGTGTCACTCCGCGCGGTTCGGCCACAACTGTGCCGAGATAACCCGCGGCCACCCCGCCAGATCCGCCTGCGTCTCTGCTTCGCGCCACGGGCCAGCGTGCAACATTTCCAGAATCCGCGGCTGCGCCTGGTAGCCGATCTCCATCACGATCCACCCGCCGGGCTTCAGAATCCGCGACGCGCCCGCCAGCAGCCGGGCATAGATCTCAACTCCAGTCGGCCCACCGAACAATGCCAGCGCAGGCTCAAAGTCACGCACTTCGCGTTGCAGATGCTCGCGCTCGGGGTCAGGGATATACGGAGGATTCGACAAGACCACGTCAAACTGCGCCTCACCGAACGCCGCAGCCAGATCCGACGCCACCGCGCCTGTCACCTGCGCGCCTAACGCCCGCGCGTTTCCGGCAGCCACCGCGAGCGCGTCCGTCGAAAGATCGGCCAGCACCGTGGGCATGCCGGTCTCAAGCTGCCACGTCACGCCAATCGCCCCTGACCCGCAACCGATGTCGATCGCGCGCCCCGTACGCGGCACCCGTGCCAGCGCTACTTCGATCACATGCTCTGTCTCCGGCCGCGGAATCAGCACCGCCGGCGAGACGCGAAACTCACGCCCGTACCACTCCTGCACCTTCGTGATGTACTGCGTGGGCTTCCCCTGCAAACGCTCATGCAGGTAGCGGCCAAAGTGAATCCAGGTGAGCTCGGACAACTCGTCATCGCCGTGCGCGTAGAGATCCGAACGATCCCGCCCGCCGCCCAGCGCATGGCACAAGAGCACTTCCGAGGTGAGCCGCGCGGCACCCACCGCGCCGTCTTCCAGAATCCGCGCGCCCTGATCGAGCGCCTGGCGGACCGTCAACATTACTTCTTGTCCGGACCCTCGGATTCTTCCAGCTTCTTGCGTTGGAAGAACTCCACTACCGCATCGATCAGCGGCGATAGCTGGCCTTGCATCACCAGATCAAGTTGATGCATCGTGATGCCGCAGCGGTGATCGGTAACCCGATTGTCCTTAAAGTTGTACGTCCGGATCTTCTCGCTCCGGTCGCCCGTACCCACCATCGCCTTCCGCTCAGCGCCGATTTCGGCCGCCTGCTTGGCCTGCTCAATCTCGTACAGGCGCGCGCGCAGCACGCGCTCGGCCTTGGCGCGATTCTTGATCTGTGACTTTTCGTCCTGGCACGAAACCACGGTGCCAGTCGGGATGTGCGTCATACGCACGGCCGAGTACGTGGTGTTCACCGACTGTCCGCCCGGACCCGACGAGCAGAACGTGTCCACACGAATGTCCTTGGCCTCCAGCTTGATGTCTACTTCCTCGGCCTCGGGCATCACAGCCACGCTGATGGTGGAGGTATGAATGCGACCTTGCGTCTCGGTGGCCGGCACGCGCTGCACGCGATGCACGCCGCCTTCGTACTTCATGCGGCTATAGACGCGCGTGCCGCTGAAGGTGGCAATCACTTCCTTCATGCCGCCGACCGACGACTCGCTGGAACTCATGATTTCCACTTTCCAGCCCTGGGTCTCCGCCCAACGCGCATACATGCGGAACACTTCGCCGGCGAACAACGTGGCTTCGTCACCACCCGCGCTGCCGCGGATTTCCACAATGACGTTCTTTTCGTCGTTCGGATCCTTGGGCAGCAGCAGGATCTTGAGTTCGTTCTCGATCCGCTCCAGTTCCGGCTCCAGGCGCGTGACATCTTCCTGCGCCATCGCCCGCATCTCCTCGTCGGTTTCGGCGAGCATCGCCCGCGCCCCTTCGAGGTCGGCATTCACCTTTTTCCACTGCCGGTACTTGTCGACGGTTTCCGACAAGTCCACTTGCGCCTTGGATGTTTTCCGGTACGTATCCGGGTTGCTGATTACTTCGGCATCCGCCATCTGAGCTGTCAGCGCTTCATAGCGCCGCTCGATGACGTTGAGCCGTTCGCAGTATTTCATTCTTAGGCAATCACCAGTTGGCCGCCTTGACGCTGTTCTTCTTCCATAGCGCCGGCCAGGGCCTTGATGGCGATGTCGGTCTGTTGGTCGTCCGGCGGCTGCGTGGTGATCCGCTGCAGCCTCAACCCGGGGGTGGCCAGCAGTTGCATCAGCACACCTTCCTTGCGCTTGGCGGCAAAGCGGATGATCTCGTAGCTCAAGCCGGCAATCACGGGCAGCAGCACGATGCGGCTGGCGAACTTGGCGGCAAAGCCGTCAAACGGCAGCAGCGTATAGACCACCATCGAGATCAGCATCACAGTGATCAGGAAACTGGTACCGCAGCGCGGATGGAACGTGGGGAAAGATTGCGCGGTGGGAACGTCTACAGGTTTGCCGGACTCGTAGTTGAACACCACGCGATGCTCACCGCCGTGATACTCAAACACCCGGCGGATATCCTTCATGCGCGACATGGCTGTGAGGAAACACAGAAAGATCAAGATGCGGATGATGCCGTCCACCAGATTGAAAGCGATGCGGCCCTCCAGCACCGGCCACAGCTTGGCGAACCAGGTGGCGATCCACAGCGGCACCAACTTGTAGGCAACCACGAAGAAGCCCAGCGACAAAATCAACTGGCCGGCCATCATGGCGTTGGAAAACGGCTTGCTCGACCCGGAGCCGCTGGAACCCGCCGCCGGAGCCGAACACACGGCGCCCGGAGCGAGCGCATTCATCGCCAGCATCGTCACGGACGATCCGGTTTTGGCCGCCTTCAGCGCGGCCTCCGCCTTCGCCTCGTCTTCCATGGCGATGTTGGCGGAAAACTGCAGAGACTTGATGCCGAGCGACATGGCTTGGCCCAGCGTGCCCAACCCGCGCAGCATCGGCAGCTTGAAAATCGGATACTTTTCAGAAACCTTGGCCAGCGGCTTGGTTTCATACACCACCGAGCCGTCGGCCCGTCGCACAGCGATGCAATAGCTGTGCGGAGCGCGCATCATTACGCCTTCCATCACGGCCTGTCCGCCGATCAACGTTTCTTCACCGCTTTCGAGCGCCGGCAGCAACTGCAGGTGCGTCCACATGCGGAACTGATCACGCCACCAAGACAATGGGTTGGGAACTCCTAAGTCACAGTATATCAATGCAGCCAGGAGTTCCCTGTTCCCCCGGACCTCTAGCGTAGAGACTTCATCCACTGTTCCAGTTGGCCGCGCTTCTGCGGCGGCACGCTGGGAGCCGCCTCCAGATGCTGCGCGAGTTGAGCACGCGCGGCGTTACGGTCGCCATTCAAAGCAAGAACCCGCGCCAGGGCGAGCCGTGCATGAGGGATCGTTTCGGCCGCATCCTGCAACAGAGTCCGGGTCTCGCGATCCGCACGCCCTTGCCCGGCCAAACTCATTCCCAGCAGATAGGCGTGCCGTCCATTGGCGGTGTTTGAGGCAAAAACTTGGCGAGCCGGCGCCTCCGCCTCGTCATAGCGCCCCAAAGCCTTGTAGCTGGCAGACAGGTTCGACAACACCTTTGCATCTCATGCGTCCAATTGCCGGGCCTGCTCCAGCACCGTCACCGAGTCGGCATAGCGTGCCGTTATGTAGTAGAGAACGCCGAGGTCATTGGCCGCCTCCAGATATTCGGGGTCTGCCTTCAGCGCCGCGCGATAACCAGCTTCGGCCTCGGAAAAGCGCTTTGCATCCCGGTGTTTCCTCGCTTTTTGATAGGCCTTGCGCGCGGCCTTCGGCGCCTGATGCTGGAGCCGCTTCATCGAAACCGAGGCGGCCAAGCCTGGCGCCGCTACCTTGCCGCCTGGCGCCTCGCGATAACGCAACTGGAGCGGCGCGGCATATTCAGACACCTGCGCCAATGCTTGAGCCGACTGCCGCTGATCCAAGCCGATCAACACCACTTCGTAGTTGCCGGCCCGCAAACCCGGAAATGAAAACTGCCCGTTGATGTCGGGGAATGTGCGCTGAGTCGGCTCGTGGGAAGCGCCTGGAGAGATTGCGCGCGCCTCCACTTGCCAGCGCGTTTCAATCGCCGGCGCGCCGGTGATTTCGCCCCGCAGAGTCGTCGTCTGTGCGGGTAGTTGTTGGGCCAAGGCCGCGAGTATTTAAAAAGAAAAAACACGTAGAGTATGTGAAACGATCACTGTTTTGAGTCGGTCCTTCCTGTGATGTAGGGCCGCGCCAACGCGTGCGAATGCACACACGCCGGGCGGGGCTTGCGGCGCGTCAGGCCGCAAGTCGCAGAGTGACGACAGGGGGTAGAGTACTTATGGCTCTACCGCGAATCGACTTGGATCGAATCTGAAGAAACAGAATGAGTGTCGCGCCGGGGGGACGGTTCAGGCAACGGCGGGTTGCTGTCGACGCGAACCGAAGTGCGACTCCAGAATCCAGGAAAGCTCCTGTTTCTGGCAGGGCATGGGCAGGTAATCGGCCGCGCCATTTTCAAGGGCGCTGAGCCATGATTCTTCCGTAGCGTCCGGGCTGACGGCTACCAACTTCCCGGATGTCCGCGAGCCCAACAGAGCCATCGCTTCGGGGTGGCAAAACACCAAATCGGCCTCACCGAGGCTGGCCGACTGGGTCACTTGAGAGTTCATGCTGGACAACATGCGAATAAGGTCAGCAGCAACTTGGCTATCCAACCCGGTAACGGCAAATTTCAGGGTGGATGGGGAAGGCATGGGGGGGAGATCTCCTTCTGATCCAAATTATCATCCTAAACGGGGGAACTATGCCAATCAATTCGGTGAATACCCCCAATAGAGCGCATTACACCCTGAGGAGTGGTGTATCCGAAAGGCGTTGAACCGTAAGGAGATTGATACAATCGAAGGGTAGACAGAAACATGGCGGTACAACCTCGGCGGAACTCGGTGGCAGTGAAGGTGGGCAGGGTGACGGTGGGCGGCGCCCATCCGGTGGTGGTGCAATCGATGACCAACACCGACACCGCGGACGTCACGTCCACCGTGAATCAGGTGATGGCTCTGGCGCAGGCGGGCTCCGAGCTGGTCCGCGTCACCGTGAACACCGAAGAAGCGGCCAGGGCCGTACCGAAGATTGTCGAAACTCTGGCGATGTTCAGCGTCCGCGTGCCGATCGTGGGTGACTTCCACTACAACGGCCACCTGCTGCTGAAGAAGTATCCTGACTGCGCCCGCGCGCTGGCCAAGTACCGCATCAATCCCGGCAATGCCAACATCGGCCGCAAGACCGACGACAACTTCCGCACGATGATCGATTGCGCCATCGAATACGGCAAGCCCGTGCGCATCGGCGTCAACTGGGGCTCGCTCGACCAGGCTCTGCTCATGCGCATGATGGATGAAAACGCGCAGTCAGCCAGTCCCGTGGATGCCGCGACGGTGACCATGCGCGCGATTGTCGCAAGCGCCGTGATGAACGGACAGGCGGCCGAAAGCTACGGTCTGCCGAAAGACCGCATCATCCTCAGTGCCAAAGTATCGAACGTGCAAGACCTGATCACGGTGTACCGCGACATGGCCGCACAGTGCGACTATGCGCTGCACCTCGGGCTCACCGAAGCGGGCCTCGGCGCGAAAGGCATCGTGGCCACCACGGCCGCGCTCGCGATCCTCTTGCAGGAAGGCATCGGCGACACCATCCGCGCCTCACTCACGCCGCTTCCCAATGGTGACCGTACCGAGGAAGTGATCGTCAGCCAGCAGATCCTGCAATCGCTCGGCCTGCGCAGCTTCACACCGCAAGTGACTGCGTGCCCCGGCTGCGGGCGCACTACCAGCACCTTCTTCCAGGACATGGCCGATCAGATCCAGACGTACCTGCGCCAGCAGATGGCCGTGTGGAAAGAACAGTACACGGGCGTTGAAGAGCTGAAGGTGGCCGTGATGGGCTGCATTGTGAACGGGCCTGGAGAGTCCAAACACTCGCACATCGGCATTTCCCTGCCCGGCACGTTTGAAGAGCCCGTGGCGCCCGTCTATGTGGACGGCAAGTTGAAGTGCACGCTGCGCGGCGATCATATTGTCGCTGACTTCATCACGCTGCTGAACGAGTACGTGGCCACGCGCTACGGTCAGCCCGTGGGCGCGCGGTGATCTCGCACGAAGCACTGCTTGCGTTTCTGCGGCAGGAGCCGTACGCCGCACAGTCATCGGTGTCGGCGGCCGGGGCACCCCAAGCGGCGCTCGTCGGCGTGGCCGTGAGCGACCAGTTCCAAATTGTCTTCGACACCCTCGGTTCAACACGCAAGGCCGAAAACCTGCGGACTCATCCCGCCGTCGCGCTTGTGTTCGGCTCGGCTGCGGCCGGCACCGTGGGCACCGTGCGAGTAGAGGGCACCGCCGATGAACTGCCGGCTGCCCACCCGCTCGTCGCACTTTACCTCGCGCGTTTCCCTGATGGCCGCGAGCGGCTCGCCTGGCCCGGGATCACCTGGTTCCGCGTTACACCCACGTGGCTTCGCTATAGTGACTTCGCGCAAGACCCGCCGGCAATCGTCGAGTGGCGAGCCGGCAAACTCTCCAGACTGTAGGCGCACGGCGGTATACTCATTGACCATATGCGCCACAGCCGCCGCCGCTTTCTCGTCACCGCCCTTGGCTCTCCGCTGCTGGCCGCCACCCCGCGCCTGAACGTGGAACGCGTCGAGTTCATCCCGGTAATCGTGCCCATGAAGAAGGGCACCACGGTGAGCGAGAACTACGGCAAGTATCTCGACATCCGCCTGCGCGACTTCGATAAGTCGGCGCACTATCTCATCAAACTCTACGCGGGCGGCGGCATCGTGGCGCTGGGTGAAACCGGCCGTGAAGTGCCGGAAGCGGGCGTGAAGGCCAACGCCGATTTTCTCACTGGCAAGGATCTGCGCGCGCTCGACTTTTCCCTGCCCTCGCTCGGGCTGCCGCATACAGGCACGGCCGACGGCTTTGAAATCGCCATCCATGACGCCATGGGCCGCGCACTGGGCGTACCGGTTCATACGCTGCTCGGCGGCGGCATGCAGAAGAAAGTGGCGGTCTCCTATTGGACCGGCCAGCGCACCGAACCGGATCTGATCGAAGTAGGCAGGCGCGCGGTGGAGGGCGGCTTCCATAACCTCAAATTCAAAGCCCGCGTGGGCGACCCCATCGACAATCAACTGGCCGCGGTTGCCAAGGCATGCCCCGGTCTGACGTTCATCGTCGACTTCAATTCCTCTTATCCGGATCTTGCCTCGTTCCTGCCCGTGGCGAAGCGCCTGGAAGGCTTCCCCGTGACCATCGAAGATCCCGTGCCCAAACGCCTTGACTGGTTCCGCCAACTTCGCACGCGCACCGCGATTCCCTACGCGCTCACGCCAAGCGGTCCGGCACAGTTGTTCGAAGCGATTCGCGAGCAAGCCTGTGATGTGTTCAACCTCGGCGGCAACATGCGGACGTTCGTGAAGCTCGGCTACGCAGCCGAACTCGCGGGCATTCCGGCGTGGCATGGCTCGGGCGTCGAAATGGGCGTCCGCGACATGTCGTTCATTCACGCCGCCGCGGCCACGCGAAGTTGTACGGTACCCTCGGACACGCTCGCGTACCTGCGTGAGCACGACCTGCTGGCCACGCCCGCGCTGCGCCCCAGGGAGGGCTTTGTCGACGTGCCGAACGCGCCAGGCCTCGGCATTGAACTCGACGAGGCGGCCGTGAAGCACTACCGGGCCCGCGTATGATGAGCGACACGCGCCGCTGGGCCGTGATGGGCCTCGTGTTCCTCGGCATCCTCATCAGCTACGTGGACCGTGGCAACGCCAGCATCGTCGCCGTGCCGCTGATGAAGGAGTTTGCGCTCTCGCCCACGCAAATGGGTTTGCTGATGTCCAGCTTCTTCTGGACCTACGCCGTCTTTCAGGTGCCCGCGGGCTACCTGATTGACCGCTTCGGCATCCGCGCGGCCTACACCGTGGCGCTGGTGGCATGGTCAATTGCGTGCGCATCGACAGCGTGGGCCACGTCTTTTACGCAACTCATTCTGCTGCGCCTGCTACTCGGCATGGGCGAAGCCGTGTCGCCCATCGCGAGCCTTAACTTCATCAAGCAAAACTTTGAAGAGAACCGCCAGGGGCTGCCCACGTCGATCTACATTGCGGGCCTCGCGGCCGGGCCCGCTGTGGGCGCGTTTCTCGGCGGCCGGTTGCTCGATGAGTTCGGCTGGCGGCAAGTGTTCCTGCTCACCGGCGTGGCGGGATTGTTGTGGGCGCTGCCGTGGTGGCTGCTCGCGCCGCGCGGCCGGCCCAACGCGGCCTCCGCCAGCGAACCCGTTGCCGCGCTGCCGTTGAAGCAACTCCTGCGCAGTCCCGTGATTCTGGCGCTATGGGCGGCGGTGTTCTTTTACAGCTACTTCTGGTACTTCGTACTTTCCTGGGTGTCGCCGTACCTCGTATTGACGCACGGTTTCACCAGCCGCGAAATGGGCGACGCCGTGGCGCGCGCGCTGTTCTGCATGGCCGCCGTCAACCTTGCCTCGGGCACGACGGCGGACTGGGTCATCAAGAAAACCGGCGGCTCATCGCTTCGCTGGCGCAAGGCCTTCGTGCTCGTGGGGTTCTCCTGCGCAAGTTCGCTGCTGGCGTTGCCGTGGATGTCGAACCGCACCACGGTGATCTGGCTGATGACAGGCGCAATGACCACGCTCGGCATCGCAGCGGGCAACTTCTGGGCACTCTCGCAAATGTCGGCCCCGAAGGAACTCGGCGGGCGCGTGATGGGACTGCAGAACACCATCGCGCAGCTTGCCGGAATTACGGCTCCCTCGCTCACCGGCTTCCTGCTGGGTCCGGAGAAGAACTTCACCGTGGCGATTCTCATCGCCGGTGCCGGGCCGCTGATTGCCGCCGCCAGTGTGCTCTTTGGAATTCATGAGCGTGGCGTGAACCAGCTTCACGCCACACTCGCTCTAGGAGCCAAGCCCGCCGGGGCGCAAGGTGCTGCGGCGAGTTGATCTTCCGGCCTGCGCATCGGTCAGGCCATCAGAAGGTCAGACGCAGCGCCAATTGCACTTCGCGCGGCTTCGGGCTAAACGCGGTAGCGGTGACAATCCCAAAGTTCGCGGTGTTGACGGCGCGGCCAGGTTCTCCAAACGTGGGAGTGTTGGTAAGGTTAAACGCCTCGGCGCGCAACTGCAGGCGCATGCCCTCGCGGACGGTGAAGTTCCTGAACAGCGACAGGTCCATGTTGTAGACCGAGTCGGTGTGGACGTCGGGCAGCGTGCGCGCCACATCGCCGTACGTGTAAGCCGCCGGGATCACGAAAGCACTGGTGTTGAACCAGCGATCGATGGTAGGCGAGTCGAGCCGCGCCTGCTGGCCAGCTACCACGTTCGGACGGTTCCCGCTGCCGGGGACCGTGGCGGCGAGCGAGACCGGCGTGCCGCTTTCGATGGTCTGAATCGCGTTCAATTGCCAGCCCCCGGCCACGTGTTTAAACAACGCCGGGCCGTTCTTGCCCACGGGCAGTTCCCATAACGCGCTGATCACCATGCGTTGCGGAACGTCCTGCGAGCTCTTGCTGCGCTCGGCGCGCAGGTTCGCCCAGTTCTGCACGGTGGTTGTCACCGCCGCGCCCGGACGCACCTGGCCCGAGTTCGCTCCGTCGTCAATGAGTTTGGAAGCCGTGTAGGCCAGCAGGAATGAGAAGCCCTGGGAGAAGCGCTTCTCGGCCTTGATCGCGAGCGCATGGTAGATCGAGTTGTTGAGGAACGAATAGCCGCCCGTCACGCCGGTGAACTGGGGAAACGGCAGCAGGCTTTGAAAGCGCGTAATAGTGGCGCCGCCGATGGGGGAACTGGCTGGGAGAATACCGCGGAAGGGATTCGGGATGGGAGCGGCGAGCGCGGCGCCCTGCGCGAAGTCGGCATCGGAAATGTTGTTGATGTTGCGGCTGTCGGCAAACAGCCGCACGCCGCGGTTGCCCACCCAGGCCGCTTCCAGCAGCCAGTTGTTCCAGGGCTGATGTTGCAGCGTGAAATTCCACTGCTGCGTGTAGCCGCGGTCGGCCTTGCGCAACTGGCCCGAAACGACCGTTCCCACGCCGGTGAGGAGTCCCTGGCTACTGCCCGAGGGTTTGAGCAGCCCCGCCGGGAAGGGATTGCTGAGCACGTTCTGCGGCGTCAGCCCGCCGTCGATCGTGCTCACCATCGGCGTGTCCTGGGTGAAGCCAGTGCGGGCGAGCGAGACCGTCACGGGGATGTACATGATGCCGTAGCCGCCGCGCACCACGGTCTTGGCCCGGGCTTGCCAGGCAAAGCCGAAACGCGGGCCGAAGTCGTTGTAGTTGGGTTCGCGCTGGTAGCGGCTGAGTCCGCCCCGGTTCGGGTAGGCGAGGCCGCCGCGCAGGTTGAAGCCGGGCACGCGCAGGGGCGAGATGGCGTCCGGATCGAAATTCGACAGGACGTTGTAACGGTCGGTCGGCGGCGCCTCAAACTCCCAGCGCAGGCCGAGATTCAGCGTCAGCGAGCGGGACACCTTCCAGTCATCCTGCAGGAACACGGCCTGATACTTCACACTGGCCGTGCCGTCCGTCTGAAGACGGGCACCAGATTCCGCTACCTCGATTCCTTCAGGCTCATCTTGTGTGAGAATCACACGCTCCCTTCAGGCTCATCTTGTATGAGACAAGACTTTGCCTTGACTCTGGGAGGCCAAAGTAGTAGTCTTCTCGCGTGCTTGTTTACGATGGATTGTCCATGTCGAGGTGTTCGAGCGGCTTGCTTGTTCTCTGTTTCGTTGCGGCCTCCTGCTCGCCGCGGCTGGACGTTGCCGTGTCCGACCCGGTCCACCCGGTCCTGGTCCTCAATCCTCAGAACGTGCTGCTCCAAGTGACCGTGAACGCGGCCGCTGCATCCGAGCTCAACTCCATGGAGTTCTCGATGGACGGGACCACAGACCTTGCCGGCCTCGACAATCTGGAGCTATTCGCGACGGGCGCGAAAACGGAGTTCGCCGCGGAGACGCGTTTCGGCGGATCCGCATCACCGGCCAAGACCGTAAGCTTTCGCGGCCGGCAACCGTTGCAGCCGGGTGCGAACCGGTTCTGGCTATCGTGCCGGCTCAAGCCAACGGCGGATTTGTCGCACAAGATATCGGCAACGCTTCTTGCCGTGAACGGCACAGCCAGCGCTGCCGCCGCCGCGCGCCCGCGCGCCAAGCGAATCGGGATCGCCCTGCGCCGCCACATGGACGACAACGTGCATACCTACCGGATTCCTGCTCTTGCGACATCGCCCAAGGCTACTCTGCTGAGTGTCTACGATATGCGCCGCCGTAAGTCGCGTGACCTGCAGGAGGACATCGACATCGGGTTGAGCCGCAGCACCGACGGCGGCAGGACCTGGGAACCGGTCAAAGTCATCATGGACATGGGAGCCTACAACGGCAAGCCGGAGGAGGAGAACGGCGTAAGCGATCCGGGTATTGTCGTTGACCCGCAAACGGGCGAGATCTTCGTGTTCGCCGTTTGGATGTGGGGCAAACCGGGCAAGCACCAATGGAACGGGGACGGCTCTGAACCGGGATTCGAGATCGGCAAGAGCGCGCAGATGATGATGGTCCGGTCGCGCGACGACGGCTTGACATGGAGCAAGCCCGAGAATCTCACGCGCAAGTTGAAGAAAGAGAAATGGTGGCTGCTGGCGCCTGCGCCGCAACAGGGCATCCACATGAGCAACGGCACGCTGGTGATGCCGGTACAGGGCCGCGACGAAAAAGGGGACACGTTCGCCACCATCATGACGAGCCGCGACCACGGCGCCACGTGGACCGTGGGGACTCCCGCCTATAGCGGTGGAAACGAATGCCAAGCGGCGCTGTTGAGCGACGGATCCATCATGCTCAACATGCGCAACGATCATGAGCGTTACCGCGCCGTGTACGTCACGGCCGATTTGGGCAAGACCTGGAAAGCGCACGCTACCAATCGCAACACGTTGATCGAGCCAAACTGCAACGCCAGCCTGCGCCGGGTCCATTTCACCAAAGGCTCCGAATCGCGTCCCGTTCTGTTATTCGCCAATCCCCATTCGCAGAAGGCGCGGACTCATCATACGATTCAAGCGAGCTTTGACGACGGAATGACCTGGCCGGAGAACAACCGGTTGTTACTCGACGAAGGGCGCGGGCGAGGCTACCCGAGCCTTTCCCAAATCGACGGGGATCATGTCGGTATCGTCTACGAGGGCAGCCGGGCCGACATCGTCTTCGAGCGGATCGCCGTTTCCGAACTCATTCGCTGAAGACGCCGTGATTGGAGTGAAGATGAAAAAGACAACCCTTTTCGCTACGGCGCTTCTGTTGCCAACCTTGTGCATGGCTCAGATCACCGGAGGTTCGTTCACGGGCGTCATCACCGACGTGAGCGGAGCAGCGGTGGTGGAAGCTCGCGTGGAAGCTCGCAACCTGGGCACCAACGCGATCTCCACGACCTCGTCCACTGGACAGGGCCTCTACGAGTTCCCTCTCTTACCAGCAGGCCGGTACACCATCAGCGTTGAGAAAAGCGGATTCCGGCGGGCGACAACGGGTGAATTGCAATTGAACTCGGGTACGCGTCCGAAGATCGACTTCGCGCTTCAGATCGGAGAAGTTTCGCAATCGGTCGAGGTGGTGGGTGAAGTCCCACTGGTGAACGCTACCTCGCAATCGCTAGGAACGGTGGTGGATTCGCAGAAGGTTCGCGACTTGCCGTTGAACGGCCGCACGTTCACACAATTGCTGGTGCTGCAGCCCGGCGTGAGCCTTTCGGGGGGCAACGCCAACCGGGGCGGCGTGGAATTGAACGGATCATCGGGGTTGGGCAATAACTGGCTGATGGACGGAGTGGACATGTCGTTCGGGGAGAACAACGGTGTGGGCATCGGCGGCGTGGGCGGAAGCGGCACTGTCATCAATTCGATCAGCATCGAAGCGCTGGAGGAGTTCAAAGTCACCACCAATGCCTTTTCCGCCGAGTACGGCCGCGCCACCGGCGGCGTGATCAACCTGACGACGAAGTCCGGCACCAACCAGCTTCATGGCACGCTGCTCTACTTCCTGCGCAACGACAAGCTGGACGCCAACAACTTCTTCTCCAACCGCGCGGGGCTGGGGCGGCCTCCGCTTCGCCATAACCAGTACGGCGGCAACATCGGCGGCCCGATCAAGAAGGACAAGCTCTTCTACTTTTATAATTTCGAGGGCGACCGCATCCGCCGCGGCCGGACGATCACCGGAACGGTGCCAACGCCGGCGTACTTGGCCGCATTACGAAATCCGCGCATGCGCGAGCATCTGTCGAACCTGCCAAAATCCTTCGAACCGACGGCGAATCCTTTCATCGGCCAGCACTTCCGCAACGATGGCCAGCGGGTCAACGAAGCCACCAACATTGCGCGCTTGGACTACTTGCTGGGGGCTCACCGCCTGTCGGGGCGGGTGAACTTCAATACCCAGGACGTGTTCAACCCTATATTGCGCCAGGACGTGCGGCAGCAATTTCCGCTGCGGCAGCGCAATGTGATGGTGTCGGACTTCTGGGTGTTTTCGCCCCGGACTTCGGTGGACGCGCGTTTCGGTTTCAATCGCACGAGCGTGATTCGCGGTCCAGACGACGGGAGGCAGAAGCCGGGCCCGCAGGCTGGCCACGTCTCAATCGCAGGGCTGACCGGCGGTAGCGATCTGCAGGATCAGCTCGGAACCTTCACCGATGTCTTTAGCGGCGTTGCCAATCTCACGCACATCCGCGGCGCGCACACCTTCAAGGCGGGGGCCGAGATACGGTCCACCGACAGCTTCCGCGACCAGTTCGGGAATCCGCGCGTCTTCTACAATTCGCTGCAGGACGCCATCGACGACAGGCCGTTCCAGGTGGAAATGTTCTTCGGCAATCCCAAGGGCGGGTACGCCTTTGGCGGCTTCGCGGCGTATGTTCAGGATGACTGGCGCGTCACTCGCAACCTCCAGTTGAATCTCGGGCTGCGGTACGAATACTACGAACCATTCAAGGGCTCGATCGGGTTGGCGAGCCGGGATCCGTTTGGCCCCAGAACCAAGAAGGGCGATCCGATCTGGAACGCCGACCGCAACAATTTCGGTCCGAGGCTCGGCTTGGTGTGGGACTTGTTCGGAAGCGGAAAGACGATCATGCGCGTGGGTGCGGGAATGACCTACATCGCTCCGCAACCGTTCTTCTTCTATGACGCCGCATGGATCAGCGAACGGGTGCCGTTCGCGCCGCAGGTGGCGGTGATCGACATTCCCGCCAGCCTTCAGCCAGTGACGTTCCCCTTCCCTGTTGCGTTCCTCCAGTCGGTCCGCGAGAACCCGGCGCTGGTTCCGCGGGGATTGCAGCCCGGGCTGCTCGCGCCCGATCCGGCGCGGCGCGATGAGTATGCGCTGCAGGGCAACTATTCGATTCAGCAGCAGGTCGGTTCCACCATGGCGGTGCAGGCGTCCTACGTGCTCAATCGGGCCGCCAAACTATACAGCTCGCGGCTGATCAACCCGATCAATCCGGCCACGGGCCGCCGCGACCTCGGCGCCGACATCGGTGCGGCATGGCTGCAGGAGTTCGGCGCCAACATGACCTACCACGCCTTGCAAACGGCCGTGAATAAGCGCCTGAGCAAGGGGCTGAACTTCGACTTCTTTTACACGCTGTCGAAGGGCATTCAATACAACAATGCCGACAACGCATTCGTGCGCGACAGCGTCACGCAAGACTTCAACTGGATTGCCGGATCGCGAGGTCCGAAGGTGAGCGACGTCCGGCACCGCGTGACCGCCGTGTACTCGTATCAGATTCCAACCGGTTCGTTCGCAAGAAGCGGCGTCACCAATGGGTTGTTCGGAGGCTGGACGCTGCAGGGCATCATGGGCTTCCGCGCGGGATTTCCGTTGAACGTGGTGACCGGGCGCGACAATGTCGGCAACGGCCGCCCGGATGGCCAGCGTCCTGACGCGGTTGGCGGACAAAACCCGTATCTCGCGGGCGCGGACAGGCTGCTCAGGCTCAATCGGGCGGCCTTCGATTTCGACACCGTGCGCAGCCAGCGGCGGTTCGGCAACCTGGGATACAACGTCGTTCGCGGGCCCGGGGCGTTCACGTGGGACGCATCGATCAATAAGTGGTTTACGGTACGCGAAGGACACCGGTTGAATTTCCGCTTCGAAATGTTCAACTGGATGAACCATACCGTTTTGGCGAATCCGAGTACCAATGGATCGGATGTCAATTTCGGACGGATCACGTCGGTTGCAGTGGAGCCGAGAAACATCCAGTTCGGCTTGAAGTATCTGTTCTGATATGCACTTGGCTGTTATCCCACATTTCCGTTTTGAGCAGCGCGTGCGAGTCTCTCGGATGCTCGTCCGCATCAATATCCATAGGGGCTTGAAGGCAGTGAAGGCCCCTGCGGAGGACAGCACCCAATGGGTGACAAACAAAACCAGCCGTTTCAGCTCTCTTGCAACGGCCTTCTCAAGATCGACTGCCAGGGATCGCGCGTTACCTCCGATGGCGGTCTGATCCTGGTGCATGAGTTGGACGAACGGCTGGGCTTCGGTGATCTCATTGCCCAACACCTGACCAACTCACGGCGCGGCAAGAATACTGTTCGCTTTTGCTGCCTGATTCGCTAGTGATGCGTCTGCTGCAGAAGCATGCTGGCCGTAACGGTGATCCCGAGCAACACATCGAAGCGCCGCACTCCGGCTATCTGCTCTGCCAGGACACCTACTTCGTGGGCACCATCAAAGGCGTCGGCAAAGTCTACATGCAGACAGTGATCGATGCCCATTGCTCGCAAGCCTTCGCCAAGGTCTATCTAAGCAAGATGCCGATCACCGCAGCCGATACGCTGAACGACCGAGTCATTCCCTTCTATGAGGAAGAGAGCGTCAACATCGAGCGACTGCTCACGGACAACGGCAGGGAGTACTGCGGTCTCGAAGCCCGTCATCCCTTCGAGGTCTACCTGGCGATCAACCAGATCCACCACAAGCGCACGCAGATCGCCCTACCGCAATCCAACGGCTTCTGCGAACGCTTCCATCGAACCATCAAGGAGGAGTTTTACAGCGTCAAGTTCCGCCAGAAGATCTACCAGTCAGTGGCGGAGTTGCAAGACGATCTCGATGCCTATCTAGCCTTATACAATCGCCAGCGTCCCCATCATGGATACAGGACTCAGGGTCGTACACCCTACCAGGCCTTCCTCGATGGGAAACTCGCCCCGGCGCAACCTATGGCAGCATGAAGTAACCACCTCTTCACCCGAGGCCCGCAACCCTCGGTGTCCGGAGATCATCCGCTAAATACAGCTCAGGGCAAGAAGGGTGTTCTGCTGGTCGCTGACCAGTTTGCAGCAGCGGCTGGTGAAGACGGGTGGCAGGCTGGTCAAGCATGCCCGGTACTACTGGCCGATGCTGGCGGAGAGCCATCTGACGCGGCGGTTGTTCGGGAGCATGGTACGGCGGATCGAAGCGCTACCGGTGCCGACGGGGTGAAGAACGGCCCGGAGAGATGGAAATCTTGAGAAAAAGGAGGCCGGGCGGAAGAGGTGTCGAGAGAGCTGTTGGAAACAGGCACGTTCTCGGTTTTCGTTTTTGTGCGATGGTCCGAAGAAGCCATCGGCAAGGCACTGGCCCGCCCTCGGAATGGGGATTCTGATCAACTCCGGCACGGGAGTGAGGCGTCGGGTGTAGACTGCTGGATTCCGGGAAACCCAAAACGGAAATCCCGGTTGAGATCTACTCGCAAAGAGTCTGGCGCTCGGATATGATCGACGGTGGTTCGGCGGAGAGAAGAAGGCATCGAATGAATCGTAGAAAATTGCTCGCCACCGGCGCCGTCGCGGCAACGCGAGGTTCGGCAGCCAAACGCACGTCCGCCTGGAAGTGCGTATACACGGTTATGTTGGGGCTGTCGCTGGGTGGTCTCTTTTGCGCGGCCCAACAAAAGCCGCCGGATGTGGAATGGACGGATGACACCTACGCGGACTTCCGCGCCGGCCAATTCGACGCTTCGGGACACAACCTGATCGCGACCGCGAAGGGCGAGGTGAAGAGCGTCTACCGGTTCGACCTCAACACCGATGGACATCTCGACCTCGTCTTCAGCACTTCTCACGATTTCGTCACCGCGCCGCCCGCCACGCTCTATCGGATGGCCGGCGGGAGAAAGGTTGGCAAAGCTTCGGACCTGCCTCCGCTGGGAACGACTCATGCCGCCGTGGCGGATCTGAACAGGGACGGTTTCCTCGACCTGGTACTCACGCCGAACAACAACTGGGTCACGGCCCGGCGTTACCTGTTCGTTCTCTGGGGCGGTTCGGACGGCTGGTCGGCAAGGCGCATGACGAACCTGATCACCAATGCGCCACGCGCGCTGAGGATTGCTGACGTGGACGCCGACGGCTGGCTCGACATCGCCGTCATCAACGGCTCCCGTTGGGCGCAGGAAGACGGTCCGGAGACGCTCCTGCGCGTCTACTGGGGAAGCGAACAGGGCTTCCGGCAGGAGGTCTACACCGAACGGGTGGAACGGAACGCCGGAGACCTCGAGGTGGCGGATCTCGATGGCGACAAACGGCCCGAACTCGTGGTGCTCCATTCCAGCCCGGGCGAAGTGTGGACCTACTGGAGCGGCGCCGCGCGTGAGGGGCGGAAACTGGGAAACCCCACCCGGACGAGCCTGGCGGTTTCCGATGTGGCGCACCTCAGAGTGGGCGATTTCGATCGCGACGGCAAACCGGACCTGATGATCAGCGGCGGAACCAAAGAAGAGATCGGCGCGGACCCAACCACCGGTCAACGCCTCTTCCGACACTCGGGCCTTGTGCAACTGTCCAGCAGGGCCGGGCGGCGTTGGGCCCAGCCCCGAAGAATTCCAGCGCCGCCCACGTCAGCGCTGACCGTGGCGGACCTGAACAAAGACGGCTGGCCCGACGTGATTCTCGCCGACGGCGGCGCCGCGAAGGACAGCGTTCAGATCCTGTGGGGAGATCGAGGCGGCCGTTTCGGCAACGCTCCTCCCACGAAGCTCGGAATCGCTTATGCGGCCGCAGTGGCCACCGCGGACCTCGACGGGGACGGCAACCTGGATTTGGCAGTGGGAGTGGCGCGGAGCGGGGAGACGTATCAGGCCGAATCCAGGGTCTTCCATGGCAACGGAGCCGGTGGATTCACCATGGCTGCGTTCGGCATCCCCACCGCGGCGGTCACCGATGTCGCTGTTGCTCCACCCGACAGGTCTTCCGGCCATCGTCTGATTTTCTGCAACCGTTTGTCCGGGCGAATCAAGGAGGACGTGCCCACACGCGTGTTCTGGGGCGCCCAGGGAGGATTCGCTCCCTCGAGCTTTTCAGACTACCGGATCCGGTCTGGTTACGCCTCCATTGCCGCCGATTTGAACGACGATGGCTACCCGGACCTGGTCATGGCCTCGATCGTTCACAACGTGGCTGACCCGCATGCGGGAATGGGATTCAACATTCTCTGGGGTGGCAAGGAGGGACTGGAGGACGATCGCCGTTCGGTCGTGCACGAGCCAGGCCTGTTCACCCTCAACGTGGCCGACCTCGATCGCGACGGATACCTCGATCTAATCGGCAACTGCCAGCCCTCGCCAAGCAAGGGTGGAGGTCCGGCTCGCGTCGTGATCTGGCATGGCGGAAAGGCTGGCTTCGACCCCAAGCGCCGCCAAGTGCTGGAATCCCCGGGCGCTCAGGGCACCATCGCCGTCGGCGACTTCAATCGGGATGGATTCCTGGATCTGGCCGCCGCCCGCTGGAACCAACACACCGTCTCGATCTTCTGGAACGGCGCGGATGGCTTCTCATCGAATGGGCGGCAGGACCTTCCCCTCGTGTCTCCCGACGATATCAGCGCAGCCGATTTGAACGGCGACGGCTGGCTCGATCTGATCGTCACCAGCTTCTTCATTCCCGGCACGCACGACTACGATTTCGGCACCTATCTTTTTTGGGGAGGGCCAGAAGGATTCAAGGCGACGAACGCTCAGAGGCTCCCCTCCGGAGCCGGATGCGGCATCAATGTCACGGACTACGACGGAGACGGCCACCTCGATCTGTTCATTCCCAACTACCACATGGGCGGACATCGCACTTCAGTTGCCTCGTACCTGTTCTGGGGCAGCAAAGACGGGTTTTCCGAACTCAACCGAACCAATCTTGCGGCTGACTCCGGCCATGGATCTCTCTCCGCGGACTTCAATCAGGACGGACTGATTGACCTCGCGATCTCTAACCACGCCACCGAGGAATCTCATCTCACGCATTCCCGCGTCTACTACGGCGATCGCAACCGGTTCGCTCAGCCGCAACTGGTCAGGTTGCCCACCGTGGGCAGCCACTACATGTATCGGGCCGAAGTGGGGCATATCTACGATCGCTCCTACCGTCAGACCTACGTCTCGAAGGTTTTCCAGTGGAGCGATGCCAGGAGTGCCGGCTCCATGACCGTCCAGGCTCAGACCCCCGGTGGCAGCCGCTTGCTGTGGTACGTACGGTCCGCACCCACCGAGGCGGAGCTGGCTCATCGCGCCTGGGCCGACGTTCCGCTAGCCGGCGCGCCGTTGTTGCGGTTCGATGTGTCCTCGCAGGACCGCTGCCTGCAGTACCGCGCCGTGTTCGTGTCGGACAACGGAGATCGCTACCCGGTCCTCGACAGCGTCCGGATCGGTTTGCGCTAATGCTATCCTCGAGGTCCGCCGCGAACAACAGGCTCACTTCGCGCATGAACGCGGTCAACACTTCGGCGCGTGACTTCACTGCAGCGTTCCATCGCGCAGCGCAGCGATACAGGCCGCCCTTGCCCCGCCGTGGCGTCCTGCTGATCAGCACCTGCCCGGCCAGCCATGTATTGCCGCCATCGATGCTGCGGCGCACCACCACGCCGAGTAAGTTTTGTCGTCGCGAGACATGGTCAGCTTCTCGATGGCCGCCAGCGCGCCGCCGGCGGCGTGAAGCAACAGCCTTTCCTTCGTTGCTTCGCTCCATTTTTCGATCCGCCGTTCGGCGCGGCCCGCTGGTTCATCCGATGCATGCCGTAGGGTGCCATTTCGCACCGATAACATCAATGTAAAGAGCTTCCGCTCGAGGGCTCTCTTGCCCTCGCCTTCGTACGTGTTTTTAGCCCGTTTCTAGGGCCGCGCCGCCGCTTTGATTTTGAAATAACGAGGCGGAGC
Source organism: Acidobacteriota bacterium (assembly GCA_016871115.1). GTDB lineage: Bacteria > Acidobacteriota > Terriglobia > Bryobacterales > Bryobacteraceae > VFZP01. The sequence goes on along the minus strand of VFZP01000012.1, from coordinate 709 downwards.
TTCCGTCACGAAATCCGCACTGTCTGACCGGAGTCGCATAGGTCACGAGCAGGAAGATCGTCCACCGCGCGCTACGAATACCGCACGTGGATTTCGACCTGGCGGATGACCAGCGGCACTTTGACCCGGGGATGGCGCTCGACGAGCACAGCCTTCACCGTATGCGTCGCCGCCAGGGCCGCCTTGGCGGGCAGCTTCCAAACAAGCCAGGCCGATTCGTCCACGTCGGCCGGGCCATCCGTCAAACTCGAAGCGTACTTCACCGTGGGGGCGCCGAGTTCGGTTCCGTTGAGCGTGAAGCGGATCTTGTCGGCTGGCGTGAGGTGATCCACTTCGATGTGCAGTTCCACCGACCGGGCATCGGCCGCCGGTTCGTAGGTGCGCACGTGGAACTCGGGACCATCTCCAGTCAAGGTTGGTAACAGGTCCACCGGGGTCTCACCGTGAATCCGGTCATTGAGGTCCGCGCCTCCCCATTGGCCATCCTCCGGGGCGACGTGGCGGTGAAGGCTCATGTAGGCTTTGCCGGTCCGTTCGAGAGTCTTCGCCGCGCCGATCGTGGTCAGCAAGGGCCGCCGTCCGCGTTCGTTGGCGTGCCAGTTGAAGACGTACATGCCGTCCACTCCGCGCGACCAATAGCCCTGCGCCATCGCCCGGACCCACGCGAGATTCCAGTCGGAAGCCGGCATGAGTCCGTTGTGCTGCCCCC
>VFZP01000011.1 GCA_016871115.1 Acidobacteriota bacterium | reverse complement strand
GCTGCCGGTGCGCCAAGTTCTCTGGCAAGCCATCGACGACCACGAAGGCGGGCCGCTCATCAACGGCGGCATGGACGAACAGGATCAACGATCCTTCGATGCCACCTGTCGTAAACTACGCCGTTTCCTCAGTAGCACGAGTTAGCCCAAACGCCCACAGATTCCTCGGACGAGGCAAGAAAAAGGGTGGCCCATCGGCGGCGTCACCTCGCGCATAAAGACGAGATCGAAAGACTCGAGTGTCTCGCCGCCGCTGTGCGCATCGTTCCACGACCGGCAAAGATAGCGCGCAAAGTGCACCCGGTAGCCGGAATGGTCCGCGGCCCATAGATTGAGCAGATACTTGCGCCGGCGCTGCGTGCGGTAATGTGCGGCCACGTCCTCCGGCTTCTCGTGAAACACCACGCCGCCGCCGGTGGCCAGGTCCACTTCTTCGCCGCTCTTCAGCTTGCCGGGAATCAGATACCAGCCATCGTCCTTCAGCGGGCACGGTGCGAACATGTCCCAGCGTTGATCCAGCCGCAAAATAAAACCGGGAGTTGCCCAGCCCCGCGGCGCCGCGGCATCGAATCGCGCCGCATTCAGCTCGCACACGTTCAACGTCAAGGTATAGGCCACCAGAAAGAGTCCCAACAACTGCAGCGTGTTGCGCGGATTCCAGGGCTCCGGCCCGGCGGACGCTTCCGGAATGGCCAACACCGGCAAGCGCCGCGCCAGCTTCTCCCAGAACCACTCGGGCAGTAACATCAACCACCCGGCGGCCATGATGAACAGCAACACACCCAGCGCCATTGTCAGGCCGAAGGAGGCGTGCAGGCCAACAAAGAGCACCACCACCAGCGTGCGCAGCGGCCCGTTCCACCAAGGCGAAAACAAGAGCCACACCACGACGCCTTCAAGAATCATTGTGCTGACCGTGAGCACTTTGCCCAGACCTTCGAATTGCCGCAGCCAGATTCCGAGGTCCGTGGCGAAGGCATCGAGATGCAGCGCGAAGTAGACCGCCGACATTTCGCCATGCCACTCCTTGCCGCTCTTCAGCAGCGAGGCGAAAAAGAAGATGGACGCCATCTGCACCATCAGCCCGATGCAGCCGGCCGATAGATGCACGCGGCGCGGCCGGCGCGCCCGGGGACGCCAGGCATCGATGCTCCATACCTCAGACATGGAGGCAAACAAGCCCCAGAACAGAAGCAAGCGCAGCGCCACGTCGCCCGCATCGCCGATGATCGGAGATCTGGCTTGCATGGAGACCGCAAGCACCCAGGCCACCGCGGCGGCGAGGCGCGTGCGGTAGCCCGCCGCAAAGGCGAGCGCCGCCAACGCGCCCACTGCAAACAACAGGGCCGCGAACCAGGTTGAGCCGTTGACGAAAAACAAAGACGCGTGTTGCCGGGGGACAAAGCGGGCAATCATCTCCCCGCGCGGGAAGACACCGGCATCGGTATAGTGCGCCTTCATATTCATGACGCGTTCATGACGCGCGCGAGAATGTCCGCCAGAAACGTCAGGCCCAGCAAAATCCGGCCCACGGCAAGTGAGCGGACATCGAGGCCGAACACCGTGCGCATCACTGCTCAGGATAAACTGTTAGCCGAGAGGTAAACACCATGTCCGGCCATCGCCGTTCTTTTTTGCAGAGACTTTCCGCGCTTCCCGTCATTGGAGGCATGCTGCCCGCCGCTGTGGCATCGGCCGCGCCCGCGCGCCGCGACTATTTTAAAGAGCTCGGCGTAGGCACGTTCATCAACGCTGCCGGCACCTACACCACGCTCACCGCGTCGCTGATGCGGCCGGAGGTGGTGGAGGCAATCGAATATGCCTCCAAGCATTTTGTGCGTCTCACCGAACTCCACGAAGCGGCCGGCAAACGCATTGCGGAGTTGATCGGCTCGGAAGCCGCCATGATCTCGTCCGGCGCGGCCGGCGCGCTTACCTGCGGCACGGCGGCCTGCATGACGGGTACTAACCAGGAGTTTATCCGGCAGTTGCCCGACACGCGCGGCATGAAGACCGAGGTGATCGTTCAAAAGTCGCACCGCTACGGCTACGATCACGCCGTGCGCAACTGCGGCATCAAGTTTGTGGAAGTGGAAACGGCGGACGAACTCGAGCGTGCCGTGAATCCCAACACCGTCATGATGCTGTTCTTCAACGCCAACGATCCGATCGGCAAGATCAAGGCCGAAGAATTTGTGGCGCTCGGCAAGAAGCATCGCATTCCGACGATGAACGACGCCGCGGCCGACGTGCCGCCGCTCGAAAACCTCACCAAGTGGGTAAAGATGGGGTTTGACCTCGTCATCTTCTCCGGCGGCAAAGGCATTCGCGGTCCGCAAAGCGCCGGGCTCCTGCTGGGCCGCAAGGATCTGATTACCGCCGCGCGCCTGAACACCTCGCCCTATTCAGACTCGGTGGGCCGTGGACTGAAGGTCAACAAGGAAGAACTGCTGGGCATGATGGTGGCCATCGAGAGCTACTTCCAGCGCGACCACAAGGCTGAGTGGAACGAGTGGGAAAAACGCGTGAAGCAGATCGTGGACTCGGTGGGCGGCGTGAAGTCTGTGAAGGCCAGCGTGCAGATTCCGCCCATCGCCAATCACGTCCCGCACATCCATATAACGTGGGATCAAAGCGCTGTGAAGATCACGCCACGCGAAGTGGCCAAGCAGCTACGCGAAGGAACGCCTTCGATTGAAGTGACGCCTGGATCCGACGACCGCCTGACGCTCACCGTTTGGATGCTGCAGCAGGGCGAGGCTGAGACTGTGGCGCGGCGGGTGCGCGAAGCGTTGGAGAGCGCGGCGGCCTGAGGGGCCGCGTTGTGCGCCCCGGAGCGGCGCAATGAGCTGGCTCAGGAGAAATCTTCGGGCATGCTGCCCGGCAAGGTGATTGCCGCATTCGCCACTCGACTGCGAGTCCGATAGACCCGGCGGACCCTACTTGCCGATTTTGCCGCGAACCATGCCGGTGAGCCGCTTGCTCACCACCATGTCGGCGCCGTTGGACATGCGCAGGGTCCAACGCTTGCTCGAGACCGGCGAGATCTTCTGCACGTGATCGGTGTTGATGATCGTTTTGCGGTGAATGCGGAGGAACGGTGGAGCCGGCAGGCGCGCTTCAAGCTCACGCAGCGTGCGGTTGACAAGGAAGCGGCCGCGTGGGGAAGTGACGCAGACGAGTTCATCCTGGGTTTCAAACGAGATCGCATCGTGAAAATCGATCACGTGCAGATCTGAGCCGAGGCGCCCCACCACCCGCCGCAATGATCTCTCTGAGGCAGGCGTGTTCGGCGCCACGAGTGTCTCCACGGGCTGAGTGCGCCGGCGCACCCGGAGGCGTTCAATCGCGGCCGCCAGGCGCCCGGCCCGCACGGGCTTCAGCAGATAGTCCGCCGCGCCGGCGCTGAACGCATGCACGGCATATTGCTCATGCGCGGTGACAAAAACCACCTGCGGCGCAGTGCCCGCGTCCAGTGCTTGCATTACAGCGAACCCGTCGAAATCAGGCAACTGAATGTCCAGAAACAGCACGTCAGGCCGGAGGCCGTTGACGGCGGAGACGACCTCCTGGCCGCACGCCGCCTCGCCAATAACCTCAACGTCCGCGAACTGCGCCAGTTGTTCGCACAGCACCTCGCGGGCAATCGGCTCATCGTCGGCAATCAAAACAGTCATGCGGCAGGTACTCTCGCGATGTTGTCAGAAATGGGGATCGTCAACTCCACCCTGCTGCCGGCGGGACTGATGGCAATATCGAACGTGGAAGCGGTACCGTAGCAGAGCTCTAAACGCCGCTTGACGTTGACAAGCCCAACGCCCTCTCCGAACGAGCGCGCTTTCCCCGCCGCGAAGGCAGCCATCCCGGCGCCGGTATCCTCTACGCGGACCAGCAACGAGCCATGATTCTGGCGCCGCGCGGTAACCGTAATCGTGCCGCCCTCGGGGTTGGACGAGACCCCATGCTTCACGGCATTCTCCACCAGCGGCTCCAGCGTCAGTACGGGAATGGGCACGTCGCGTACATCGCCGTCCACCTCGATGGTGACGCGCAGCCTCTGGCTCAGCCGGAGTTTCTCAATTTCCAAGTATGCTTCCACCATCCGCAACTCGTCCGCCAGCGGACTGTAGGTACGATCCTGCTTCAGGTGATACCGCAGCAAATCGGCAAGATTCAAAACCGTGGAGCGGGCCGCATTCGCCTCGCGGGGAATCAGACCGTACAGTGTGTTGAGAACGTTGAACAGAAAGTGGGGCTGGATCTGCGCTTGGAGAGCCCGTAGTTCGGCTTGCGTCACCAGCCGCCGCAGTTCGCTCGCGCGAAACAGCGCCACCCGTTCGGATATCTGCGCGGCCAACCGCTCGGCCACCAGGAGATCTTCGCTGAGATACCGCCGCCCGCCGGCGCGATAGCCAAGCAACAGATATTGCACATTGTTGGCCGGGAGCCGGACGGGCACAATCGCTGCCACGCCCGCTTGTTCGAACATTTCGCGGCGGACGGGCGGCAGCTCATCCACGGCGATCGGGCCGGAAAGAGACAGATCGTTGTTCAGTTGCGCCGGGGCGGGGCGGAGTGTAGCGAGGAGGAAGCCTGCCAATTCCTGGCTGGCGAGCGCGATGTAGTCCTCCTCGTTGCTCGCGTCCGCCGTGAGTTGCTCGCGTTCCCGCCGCCCGAACAGGAGCCGCGTGAGCAGGCGCTGCAGTTCGCCGAGGATCACGACGTACAGCCACAGCAGAACCACCACCGCGACAAAGCTGAGCCCCAGTTCAAACTGTGAGGGAGGGAGGAACCCGGAACTCACCAGGAGCGAGCCGGCCAGCACAAACAAAGCCGCCAACAGCAGATTCAGCAGCACGCGCAGGAACGAATCGAGCAGCGCAAAACGGTAGTCCTGCAACAGCAGCACCAGCGCCAGCACGATGCCGCCGTGATGCAAGGCAACCTCCAGCGCCCACCCGGTGTGCAGGTTGGAACCCGTGTGGATGATCGAGACCGAGAACAGGAACAGCACCATCGCCGCACCCAACCGGGACGTGATGCGCCGCGAATTGTCCTGGCGCATCAGAAGAATCGAGGTAACCAGCGTCAGGCCGCTGAAGCTGAGCGTGGTGACGGCCAGCACGAAGCGGTGCGAGAGATCCGTGGCCAGATGTTCGATGCCATGCAGGAACACAGCCGCGCCCCCCAGCGCATAGCCGGCATAACGGATCCATACAAACTGCGGTCCCAGGGCGAGGTGCAGAAGCAGGGCCGGCAGCAGACTCAACGCCGAGGTCGCAACGGCCACCGCGACTTCGCCGCCCGGCCATTGGAACTCCCGGCAGGCCAGCACGATGAGCGACGCGAGGTTCCAGAGAAACGCAAGACCCGCGGCGCCCAGCGTCTGCCGGCTGGCGGGGCGCCGCCCGCGTGACGAGGCCGCCAGCAGGAAGTAGAGGCTGAAGGCAAAAATCAATGCCCCCACGCCGTGCCCGATCGTATTGACGAGGAGCGGCTCCTGGTTGGCAAACTCGGCGTGCGTCGGCATGCGTTAATCCTCCGGCGCCGCCCAGCCTTCACCCGGCGCGAAAACCTTGAAGCGCTGGGCGGGGCGGTGAAACAACAAATAGTCAACGAAAGCCGACGCATCGGCGGGGGTGTGCGGTGCCGTGCCGTAGTGCATCGGCGCCAGCCAGTGCGCGCCGATCTCTTCGCTGAGTTGCGCGGCTTCGGCCGCGGTGAAGTTGCCGCTCGCGCGGCCGTCAAACGGCAGCAGCGCGACGGCAACAGTGTACGGCTTCAACCGCTCTGCCAGGGTGTCGTACGGCACTCCATCGCCGGCATGATAAATGGTGCAGCCGCCACAGCGGATCAGATAACCGAGATACGGGTAGCCGCCAAGCGGGGTGTGATGCAGCTCCGGGTGCGCGGCAGGTACAGCGTACACGCGCAGGTATTCGCCGAGGCGGAAGTACTCGATGCGCAAGCCGCCGTCGGTGGTGGTCACGCGCTCATAGGGAATGCCGAGCGAGCGCGCCGCTTCGGCGGCGCTCTTGGGCAGCACGAGCTTGGCACGGGGCGACGCCGCCAGCATCGGCCGCAGCGTTTCGCCGTCAAGGTGATGCGGGTGCGGGTGGGTGGACAGAATGAGATCGGCGTGCGCGATTTGAGAAGGGTCCAGGAGCGAGTTGGGGCCGGACAAGAACGGGTCCACGTAAACCACCATGTGGCGGTACTTGATGGCAAAGCCCGCGTGGCCCAGCCACCACAAGCGCGGGTGGAGAGCCGGCTCGCGATCGATTTCGGCGATCAGCGCCGGGCCCGCCGTCACGGCGTCAACCGCGCGCGCAGGTTGCGCAAGGAACGGGCTCCGGCTTCAGCCACGGCGGAGTCCGAATCGCGCGACAAAGCCTCCAGCGGCGCCGCGGCGTCCTGCCCGCCCGAGCGCGCCAGAATCGCGGCGAGTTCGATCTTCTCCGCCTTGGTGCGTTGAGCCATGCCCGCATACAATGGCAGCCGGAGCGGCTCCTGGCGCAGCGCTTCGGCGAGGTACGCCGACGCGACGCCTTTCCAGGACGACGAGTTCAGCGAGTTGAGCAGGTAGGTGAACGGGGCGAGTTCGGTGATGGCATGCTCGCCAAGCAGCGCCGCGGCGAAAGCCATCGCCAGGCGCGGCTTCATCTTCGTCTCAGCCTCGAACGCCTGCTTCATGCGGTCTTTGTCGGCGGCATTGCCCAGGCGGCCGAAGCCTTCGGCCGCCGAGGCGCGCGTGTCGTCGTCACGGTCGCTGAGATAGGTTTCAAAATAACCCCGGCTGGCTTCATCCGGAATCATGCTGAGCGCGGTCAACGCGGAGGAGCGCACCTTTTCCGTGGAAGCGCGGCTGAGGGCTTCGCGCAGGCCCGGCAGCGCGGAACGATTGCGCAGGAGCCCTGAAGTTTCAATGGCCGCTACCTGCACGCGCGGGTTTAGGTCCTGCAGCAGAAACTGAATGCCCGGCGCCGCGGCCGCATCGCCGATCTTTTGAATTGCATTGAGCGACTCATAGAGCAGCCCGGTGTCTTTCGATTTCAATGCCTCCACCAGCGCGGGCACTGCTGGCTTGGCGCGCAACACGCCCGCGGCGCGGGCCGCATCGGCACGCACCTCCAAATTCGCGCCGCGGGCAATCAGCCACGTGACCCCGCCAATCACCTCCGGGCGGACGATGATGTAGCGTTCAATCACCTGGTCGTTCATGTCGGTGACTTTGCCCTTAACGCCGCGGCCCGTGCGCGTGAACACATTGCCGCGGTTGGCATAGCCGGGCAGGTACACGTTCACCAATCCGCCGAGCGCGCGCGATTGCACCTCGGCGTCCGCATCCTTGGCAGCGGCGAGCAGCGGGTCCAGACTCGCGGGCGTGCCAGTTTCCACCAGGAGCCGCACGGTTTCTCGGCGTACCGCTGGGTCGGTGTCCTGGAGATAGCCGGCGAGTTCGGTGATGGCGGACGCGCCGCTGCTCTTGTACAGATCGCGCGCAGCCTTGATCTTCTGCTTGCTGTCGGCTTGGGCGCAGACCAGCATGGGAAGCAACGGAGGCAGGAACAACAGGAAGGCGGCGCGTGAGCGCGAACCAGTCAGCATACTTCTATTATGCCGATGCGGCGAGGCGATTTATGTGAGCATCGACCGCAACATCCACGCCATCTTCAGGTGATCCTCCAGCAGGCCCGTCAGGAAGTCAGCCACATCGGCAGCTTTGTACTTCCCCGCGGCTTTGTCGACATCCTCGCGGAGCGAGGAAATGAGCGCTTCGTGATCGGCGAGCAGATTGGCGATCATCTTCGGCGCATCCGGATCGTCCCACTTCGGCTCGTCCAGACGCGTGAGCGCCAGGAACCCGTTGAGAGACGCCGGAGCTTTTTCGCCGAAGAAGCGGATGAATTCAGCAATCTCGTCGATCCGGCCGTCAATCAGGCCGTATTGCGACTCGAAGAATTTGTGCAGAGCGTTGAAGTGCGGTCCGGTGACGTTCCAGTGGTAGTTGCGCGTCTTCGTATAAAGCACATATTGGTCGGCAAGCGTGCGCATCAACAACGCCACCACACCGGCGCGTTGCTTGTCATTGAGCCCCACGTTGGGTTTCATGGTGTTTATCCTCCTACATGTGATGCGTGCATGCGGGATGCCGATTCAGGGACGGCGCCGGTAGATATGCGTGCCCACGGTCTGGCCGGCCGGTTCATAGTGCCGCTCCAGCCACGATTTGAGGTCTGGGTAGTTGGAGATCGCAAGCCGCGGGTTGTAGGGCCCGAGGCCGTCAGCAATCCACGTGGGCGCCATGTGCGCGAGTGCTGCGCGGTTGCGGGCGGCGAGGGCGGGGAAAGTGGCGTCGGAACGCGTCAGGTGCCGGTCGGCGAGAACGCCCGTGAGCGGTTGTGAATCGAGGAACGGCGTGCCCAGGGCAAGGCGCGTGTAGACGAGGAGATCGGGCCGGTAACCCCACACGAGGATCGTGTCACCGGGCTTGGCGCGGGCCGAGAGGATCTGCGCGGCGGCGGCGCTGTCGCGGTTCATCGCTGTGTCGGCCCACGGCGCGCCGGGTTGCACGGCCAGTTGCATGAATCGGGCTCCGAAACGGATCGTGGGGATGAGGAGCACGGCCAGCAGCACAGCGCGCCAGCGTGGCCCCACGGTGGTAAGCCCGCGCGCTCCCGCAAGGCAGACAGGTGGAATCAGCAGCAGGTAGTAGCGCGGCGAAAAGCGGAGCCCCAGCGTAACGGCGGCAAACGCCAGCGCGATCCAACCGAGCAATGCCACGTTCCGCTCACGCCGGAGGCACAGCATCGCGCTTACCACCGCAGTGGCTTGGAATCCGCACCAGGACAGTGTGCGCACCAGGCCCTCCCAAAGCGGCGCAACCACCGGTGTGTTGCGCGAGTAGGCGGCGCCCCATTCCCAGACCTGCTTCCATTGCTGCGGTCCGTCAAAGCCCAGCACCGCCACGGCGAGGCCAGCGAGGGAGCCCGCGAGCGACGCCATCCAGCCATGGCGCGGCCCGGTGAGCAGGAGCGGCGCAAAGACGATCGCCTTGCCGTTGAAGCAAACCGCCAGCCCCAGCAACGCGCCGGCCGTGATGGCGTGGCGGCCGGCCAGCGCCAGCATCATGCCAAGCACGGGCGCCAGGCAGAGCAGATCGGGCGCCATCGCCATGACTGAGGCCGGCACCCCAAAGGTGAGATAGAACGAAAGCAGGGCGGCGGCCCAGACGCCCTCGGTAGGCGACCACCAGCGCCGCGCCAGCGCAGAGGCCAGCCAAGCGCACAGGGTGACATACGCGGCTCCGGCCAGCCGCAACGGCCAGCCTGGATAGCCGCCCCACAGCAGATACAGAGCAGTGCTCAAAGGGGGTTTGTCGAACTGAAAATCGGCATATAGGAGCTTGCCGTGTTCGAACCTTTGAATGGCCGCAGCTGCCGGATAGGCTTCTTCCACCCACAGGATGCCGCGATGGGTGAGACGGATGAGGAACAAACCAAGCAGCAACGCCGCCCAGGGAAGTACGGCGCGCAAAGGGCTCATCACCTTAACAAATATACCTTGCAAGGCGGACCCGCCTCGGCCCAATACGAGGCGGGTCCGCCGGGTTGGCGGGGTTAAGCTGCTTTGCCGAAAAGACGATGGAAATCGTCCCGCGGCTTGATTTCCGCGGCGCTCAAACGGGTGCCGGTGGTGAAGTACTCATCCAGCGGAAACAGCGCATAGGGCTGCAGTTCCCGGTAGATGCGTCCCAGTTTTTCTTCAATCCGGTAGACCCGGTGATAGAAGTGGCCCTAGTCGATGTTCAGACGGCGCAGCACATCCGCCAGTCTGCCCCCAGCAGGTAGTGGAAGCGGAAGATTTCGTAGTCGTTGCCACTGCCCGCCACGGTGAGCGCGCGTTTGCTGACCAAGTGAAAGTCCGCCACATACTCCTCCTCCTTCCAGCTCCAGAAGTAGCGGCGGCCCGAGGCGCCCGGACCCCGTTCGAGGTTCGCCTGCGGGATATGCTTGTCCTTTTCCAGGCATTCCCGAAAGCGCGTGTAGCAGGCGTGAAAGATGCCCCGTAAAACACAATTGCACGGCGTTTCTTCGCCGTTGCGGCCCTGTGCCGTGCCCACTCCATGACAGTGAACACAGTGACAACCAGCCAGAGCCAACGTTTGCGAGCGATTCCAGTCCGTATAATAGGCAGTGCCTCCGGCGACCGGCCCGTGAGTCGGCCGCCTGTCGTTTATGATGTGGAAGAATGCCCTCGGGGCTATGCCCTGCTGATTGCGTCCACGACGGCTCCGGCCGGTCCGGAAGATGTGATCGGCCGCGCCATGGCGCGCGTGGGGTGCCATATCGAAAAGTTCTTAGCGCCGGTTGAGCCAGGGAACCTCCTGCTGCTCGGCTACAAGGACGACGTACCGGTCGTCTCGGCTCCGGGTTGTTTCCGCTCGGCCCGCAACAACGTGGTCGACCTCGTGCTGCCGCCGATGCTTTCCCGCTACCGGCTTTCCGGTTGGGAGCTTGCATCGCTGGGTCACGGCGGACTACTCGGCTAACACTGTTCCTCTGAACGGCGCCGGCATGGGAAGGCGCCGGGCGTCAAGCCACACTCCGACCGTGGCTTGGCGCCGGTTGCAAAGCGCCGAACGCGCACCCCCAGCAGCGTTCGGCGCTCTTTTTTTGTTTCTGCTACCCGCCACTCCCGCGTATCCTTGTACTGATGAAGATCGCGCGTGTCGGCTCCTTCCTGCTTTCCTCCCCCATGCCCGAGCCGGTGGTGTTGCCCTACTGCGGCGGCATACGCACCATCGTCAAGCGCGATGCGATGCTGATTCGCGTCGAAGCAGAAGGCGGGCTGGTGGGATACGGACCCGGGCAAGGCAGCCTGGAGTTGCACCACCGCATTGAGAAGACCGTGGCACCGTTTCTCACGGGCCGTTTGCTGGCGGACCCCGATGCCTTGCGCGTGCAGTTTGAACTCGCCGCCGGCCGCGACGCCGAACTCATGAAGGCCTACTGCTGCGTGGAGGTGGCGCTCTACGATCTGCTGGGCAAGGAGTATGGCGTTCCGGTGTCGGAACTCGTGGGCGGGCGGCTGCGCGAGACGATGCGGCTCTATGCCAGCGCCGGCATGTACCAGCCGCCCGAGGCATACGCCGCCGAAGCCGCGGGCCTGCAGGCACTGGGCTACAAGGCATATAAGATGCGCCCCGCGCTGGGGCCGGACGATGACCTGCGGACTGTACGTCTGATGCGCCAGGCTTGCGGCGACGGCATGGATCTGATGGTGGACGCGCATAGCTGGTGGCGCATGGGCGACAAGAACTACTCCGCGGAAACGGTGGACAAGCTGGCCGCGGCGATGTCTGAGTATGCCATTACCTGGCTGGAAGAACCGCTGCCGCCGCAGGATCACGCCGCCTACGCGCGGTTGCGCGAAGCGGGCGCGGTAGCCGTGGCCGGCGGCGAGCACGAGCCGGATGAAGCCGGATTCAACGACTTGATTGGCGGTACGTGCGTTGACTATGTGCAGATGGACGTGGTGTGCCAGGGAGGTTACACAACCGGGCGGCGCGTGATCGAATCGGCCGGTCGAGCGGGGTTGCGGTTTGCGTTTCATTGCTGGGGTACGGACCTCGAAGTGCTCGCCGCGGCGCACCTCGGCATCTGCTTTCAGGATCATGTCGCCGAGTGGCTGGAATATCCGGTCTACACCACGCCGCGCCTGAAAACCATGTACCCGTTCCCGCTCGCGCAGGCGATTCTGAAAGAGCCGCTGGCGATTGAGGGCGGCATTCTCACGGTGCCGGGCAAGGCGGGTCTTGGCATCGATGTGGATGAGTCGGCGATTGAAAACTACCCGTGGATTCCTGGTCCCTGGTCGTTCTTTGAACTGCACTCGCCGCCGGGCAAGTTTGCGGTAACGGGCGATCACAGTGTTCCCTGGGCGGGCTAGCATGCTGTTGCTGCCGCTGCTTCCCTTGAGCGCCGCGGCGGCGGCATGGGCCGTGCGCGGGCGCTCTTCGCAGGTATTTGCGCCGTCGGTTTGGCGAGGGCCGTCCTCGCGGCGCGCCGTCGCGCTCACCTTTGACGATGGGCCCAGCGAGCGCACCCCGGAGTTACTCGAATTGCTGGCGCGGCACGGCGCGGCCGCCACGTTCTTTCAGTGCGGGCAGAATGCCGCGAGGCTGCCGGACTTGGCGCGTGCCGTGGCGCGCGCGGGCCATGCCATCGGCAATCACACCTACAGCCATCCCGGGTTATGGCTGCGGTCGGCCGCGTTCATTGACGATGAAGTGGGCCGCGCGCAACGGGCGCTGACGGAAATTCACAGCGTGGCGCCGCACCTGTTCCGCGCGCCGTACGGAGTGCGCTGGCCGGGCCTCGCCGCCGCGCAGCGGAATCATGGGTTGACCAGCGTCATGTGGTCCACGATGGGCCGGGACTGGATGGCGCCCGCTGAGGAGATTGCGCGGCGTCTCGATCGCGGCACTCGTCCCGGCGCGATTTTCTGCCTGCACGACGGGCGGGTGCTGACACCGAACCCGGACCTCGCGCCACTATTGGCCGCGCTGCGCACGGCGCTGCCGCGGTGGCGCGACGCGGGCTACGAGTTCCTCACCGTTCCCGCGTTGCTCTGGGGCAAGCTGTGACATGCTAAACACCATGGCAACTCCCTGGCAGTTCGAACAACTCGACCCCGCGTATGGCAAAGTAACCGAAGGGCCGGTGTGGAACGGCGAGTTTCTGTTGTTCACGCGCATTCAACAATCGCGCATCATGCGGTGCGATCATGCCACCGGCGCGGTGACGGTGTTCCGCGAGAACACGAACCACTCGAATGGCCTGGCCTACGACGCGCAGGGACGGCTCATCGCGTGCGAAGGCGGCGACCAGGAGAATGCCCGCCGCGTCGTGCGCTACGAGCATGATGGCGCGCTCACCGTTTTGTGCGCCGGCTTTGACGGCAAGCGGCTCAACATTCCGAACGATGTGGTGGTGGACGCGCGCGGCCGCATCTGGTTCACCGATCCGTTTTATGAAGGCGCAGCCGGGTCGTGGAGCGCTGACCGCACGCATCAGGACCTCGACCACGAGTCTATCTTCCGCCTGGACCCGCACGATCACGGCGCATCGTATACCGCGGCGCGCGTGACGTTCGATACCACGCGCCCCAACGGACTGCTATTTTCGCGCGAGCAGCGGACGCTCTACGTGGCGCAAAGCGGCCGCCGCGCAGACGAAGCCCGCCAACTTCGCGCGTACCCGGTGAATGACGAAGACGGCTCGCTCGGCTCGGCGCGCGTACTGCATGACTTTGGCGAACATCGTGGCATCGATGGCATGCGGCTCGATGCGGCGGGCAACATCGTGGCCACGGCGGGTTGGGAGATCGGCGGACCCGGTCCTTCGATCTACGTCTTCTCGCCGGATGGCGAGGTACTGGAGCGTCACCCGGTGCCCTGCACGCGTCCCACCAACTGCTGCTTTGCAGGCCCGGATCTTTCGACACTTTATGTCACCACCATTGAGGGTTTCCTGTTCCGGGCGCGGACCAACCGCCATGGGTTACCGCTATTCCCGCTGTAGAGTCTGGGGCGGCCCGGCGAGCTTGAAGACCGAAAGAGCACTGAACAAAGAACCGGCCTGCTGGCGCAGGCCATTGGCAATCGTGGCGGACTGCTCGGCCATCGCTGCGTTGCCCATCGTGGCGGCATTGAGTTCATTCATCGCATCCCTCACAGAGTTTGCACCCACTGCCTGCTCTTGGGCAGGTACATTGACTTGGCCGACCAGATCGGTGACGTGATTCACGGTGGTCACCACGCAGTTCATCGTGTCGCGCGCCCGCGCCGCCAGGACGCCGCCGGCCTGCACTTCCTCACTGGCGGCGACGAGGAGAGCGCGGATTTCCCGCGCGGTTTGCGCGGATTGTTGGGCCAACGCCCTGACTTCCGATGCCACCACGCCGAATCCCCGGCCCGCCGCCCCGGCCCGTGCCGCTTCCACCGCGGCATTCAAGGCGAGAATGCTGGTCTGAAGCGCAAACCCGTCAATCATCTCGGCCGCCTCAACCACCGTCCGAGTCCGGAGCTCAATCTCGCTCATCTTGACCATCACCTGCTTGACGGCCTCGGCACTCTCCAGCACCGCGGCGCGTGCCGCCAGCACCGTCGAAGCGCCTTGCTCGGCGGAGTTGCTTGCCATCTGGATCCCGGCGGTTACCTTGTGGAGCGCCGCCGTCGTTTGTTCGAGCCTGCGGACCTGCTCGTGCGCCCGCGTGGACAGTTCCTTACTACCCGCCGTCAGTTCCTCCGATCCCCTGGCGACCACACCGCTCGCCTCGCGCACCCGGCCGATTAATGCGGCCAGCCCCTCCTGCAGGCGAGCCATCGCCGCCATGACACTGGTCCGGTCGCCCGGTCTAACCTGAACCTGGATCCCCAGATCGCCGCCGGCGACGGCCACCTCGCGGACCTGGGCCGGCTCCCCGCCCGTGGCGCGAAAGACCCGCCGAATCACCCAAACGCCCAGACCACCGAGCATCACCAGCGCGGCGGCAAACAGCACCGCTACCCGCGCAATCAGAGCCCGTTGGCCTTCCTGTTCCTCCGCAATCGCCTGGTTGGAAAAAGACTCCGCGAGGGTAACGGTCGGGTCTACACTAGCCCGGTGGGCCAGATAAGCCGCGTTGGCGGCCCCCAGTGCCTCTGCCACCGCTACCTTGTTCGAACCGGCCGCCAGCACCTTGCGCGCTGCAACAAAGAAGTGCCGGGCGGTCTGGTGCTGCTCTCCGAGCAACTGAGCCCGCAGAGTTGACGGGAGAGCAGCCTTTTCCCAGTACTCGACGCGGCTCCGACACGCCTCCGAAAGCCTGTCTAAGGCAGCCTGCGCCGCGGCCAGATCGAGCGACCCGTCGGAGAACATCGAAAGCGTCAGCCTCGCCTCCACCAGGTATAAGGGAGGAGGCGGTATGTCAGCCGTAACGTCCTTGGCCATTAATGCCCGCGCAATGGTGCTTCGGGCTTGCTGGAGCCCAATCGCATTCA
Organism: Acidobacteriota bacterium; assembly: GCA_016871115.1. GTDB lineage: Bacteria > Acidobacteriota > Terriglobia > Bryobacterales > Bryobacteraceae > VFZP01. The sequence goes on along the minus strand of VFZP01000011.1, from coordinate 20,981 downwards.
CCACGCCGAGCACTACGATCATGAACGCCGCCGCGGCCACCATGATGGCCAGAAGCGCACGAAGGGATGTGGTTGAATTGGTTTCCGCAGCCCGCATGAACATTGATCCCACGTTGCCTCATCGGCACGGGCCGACGGAATGTGATCATGAAGCCGCTGCGTGAACCTCCGGCGGCGTCTCCGCGCCAATCGCCACCAGCATCGCCGCCAGTTCCGGCAGGCCGATGACTTCCACACCCTGGCCGATCGGATAACGCTCGGTTCCGGAGTTCACCAAAAAGCGGCGGTCAGGCTTTACGTCGCCGCAGGCGATGAAGAAGCCCTTGGCCGGGCGCGACCCGGTGCCGTACTTCACTTCAATCGCCCAGCGGCCGTGGCCGGGGATGTCGAGGAACAGGTCAATCTCCGCACCCACGGCGGTGCGATAGAACGCCGGCACCGTGAGCGGCGGCGTGGCGCCCAGCAGGTTCTCAATCACGAAGCCTTCCCAACTGTCGCCCTGCACCGGGTGGCCGAACAACGCGTCACGATCCGGAATCCCCAGCAGCGCGTGCACCAGACCGCTGTCGCGCACGTACACTTTGGGTGACCGCACCAGCCGCTTGCCCGCGTTGACGTGAAACGGCATCAGACGGCGCACCAGCATCAGGTCCACCATGAGATCCATATACCGCGCGATGGTCTTCCCGTCCACGTCGAGCCCCCGCGCCAACTGCGCGGCGTTGAGCAGCCCGCCCTGGACATGTGCCAGCATCGTCCAGAAGCGGTGCAGAGTGGTGGCGGGAATGCGCGGCCCGAGTTGCGGGATATCGCGTTCGAGGTAGGTGCGGATGAAGTCGCGCCGCCAGTTCAGGCTCGCGGCGGCCGAAGAGGCAAGCAGGCTTTCCGGAAAGCCCCCGCGCGCCCAGAGATCGGCATGCTGTGTGGCGGGTACTTCGAGCACATCGAGCCCCTGCATCTCCACATACGCGATGCGCCCGGCCAGCGATTCGGACTGTTGCAGCAACACGTTCGAAGCCGAGCCGAGCAGTAGAAAGCGGCCGGTGGTGCGGCCGCGCCGCCGCCCCGCGTCGATGAGTCCGCGGAGGGCGGCGAATAGTTCGGGCATGCGCTGCACTTCGTCAAGAATCACCAGCTTGTGCTCGTTCGCGGCGAGGAAGCTCGTGGGGTCCGGCAGGAGTTTTTCGCGGTCTGCGAGGGCCTCTAGGTCGAGGTAGACGCTTGCGTCCGGGCCAAGCGATGCACCCAGGGTGAGAGCGAGCGTGGTTTTGCCGATCTGACGGGCTCCCAGGAGCACGACGGCCGGGGCGGCGCGCAGGCGGTCACGGACGGCAGCTTCGGTGCGCCGGGAATACATAGCTTGATTTTATGGCACAAGACTCCATGATTGCAAGGTTACAAAACTAGCATTGTAAAGATGGAGATCAATTCCATAATTGTAATGTTTGCATATAAATGTATGAAAAAATTAATCTTATTAGTCTACGTCCTACCAGTTAAGCCGCACCGCGAACTGAATCCGGCGCGGATTGCGAGCTGCCGTAGGCTCCAGAAACAGCGGGTCAATTTGCTCGGTTGCGCCCGCCCGCTCCCAGCGCGCCCCGGTCGACAGGCCCGAGAACTGGGTCTGATTCAGCGTGTTGTAGGTCTCAAACCGGAACTGCAGATTCCAGCCCTCGCGCACCTTGAAGTTGCGGTACATCGACGCATCGTGATTCAGAAAGCCGGGGCCGCGAAACGTGTTGTTGCCCAAGTCCCCGAACTCGCCGCGCTGCGGTGCGCGGAAGCGCTGGTCTGGCGGCGCGGCGGCGTCCGTCACCACCAGACGCGCGGCCTGCGAGGCAGTGCCTGTAATATCGGCGCCGTTCACCAGCGTGTAGCCGGGCGTAAAGGCCGCACCGCTCTGGCCGCGGGCGATGCCCGAAACCTGCCAGCCGCGCAGCAGCAGATTGCGCTTCCACGGCATGGTCCAGTTGTAGTTGATCGCTACCCCGTGCGTGCGGTCGTAATTCAGCACGCCATAGTTCCAGGAGCGCGGCGCGAAGAACGGCGACACGGTGAAACCGTCAGTGGGCGCGGTGCCCAGCGCCTTCGAAAATGTATAGCTGGCGCCCCAGTTGAAGTTGCGGCTCATGCGTTGCGTCCGGCGCGTTTGAACCGAGTTGTAGTTCGACGTGGCGGCAAACTCATAGAGGAAGATGTCGGCGTAGCCTTGCAGTGGGCGCAGGAAGTTGTTGGGCAGCGCATTGGCGGGCCGCGCGGGGTTGCGGTTTTCCGGGTTCTTGTCGATGTGCGTGGCGTGGATGGGCACCGCGTTGATGTTGCGCTGCCAGAGTTGATGGCGCGCGAGCGACCCGACGTAGGATAGGTCCACCATCAGCGTCTTGCCTACTTGCTGCTGCACGCCAAGGCTGAAGTTGTACGTAGTGGGCATCGGATTATCGCCGAAGATGGCGCGCGTGGTGGCTGAAGGCGCCAGCACGCCAAGCCCGCTGGTTTCCGCCAGCCTGTCGAGCGTGCCGTAGTAGACCGTGGGCGTGAAGATCGACGGCGGGTTGGGCAGCATGTTGTAAGTCATATTGCCTTGGATGCGATCGAAGAACATGCCGGCGCCTCCGCGGATGGCGGTGCGCCCACGGCGGAACGGATCCCACGAAAAACCCACCCGCGGCGCGGCCATGACGGGCGGCACGGAGTAGAGTCCGCGCGGGAGCCCGCGGTCGCCGCCGCGCAACATGCCGATGGCGGGCGTGCCGGCTCCCGAGGCGTAGAGCCCGATTAAACCCTCGCTGAACGTGCGCCCGCTGGTGGAATATACGGCGACAGTGCGGCGCGCGGAGTCGAGCGCGGGCCGCAGCAGCACGGGCGCCCGTGCCGGGTCGTAGGCATCCGGCGAGAACGTGTAGAGTTGGTTCAACCGGTCGTACGTGGGCTGGTTCATGTAGAAGCGCACGCCGTAGTCCACCAGCAGTTTGGGCTTCACACGCCAGGCGTCCTGCGCGTAGAGCTCAAAGTTGGTGAACATGTACAGACCGCGCGGGCGCGCCGTCGCTTCGGTGTGGGAGTTGAACGACCCAAGCAGCGCGTTTGAGTGGGCGAAGTTGGAGTCGTACTCATTTAGCGCCGACACGCCGAAATCGAGCGTGCCGCGCGTCACCGCGTTGGCCGACTGGTCCTTGCGCGCCCGCCCGTAGTAGACCCCGAACTTGAACGTATGCGTGCGCCAGACCTTGCTGACGTTGTCCACCAGCGACAGGATCAAGTTGGCGTTGTCGTACGGCACGCCGTCGCTCATGTTCACGCTGGCGGCATTCTGCACGCCGCCGAAACCGAAATTCGGGATGTAGTTCGCGGCATTCAACGACGGGTTCCACTGCGGGATCTTCAGGCCCAGCTTGCCACGGTCCACTTTGTCCGGATAGAGCGGGTAATACCACAGCCGGTTCTGGCTGACGCCGAGCGTGAGTTCATGAAACACCGTGGGCGACGCCGCGTGCACCATGCGCAGCGTGGCGCCGCGGCCGGGTTGCTTGAATTCAATCGGCGTGAGCGGTACGCTCACGCCGCCCGTCACCCACAGGCCCCAGGACACTTCCTGCTGGTCTTTGGTGTTTGACAAGCGCAAGTAGGTCTGGAGTTTCGAAACCGGCTGATAGTCGAGCCGCACAATTTCCGTGCGCCGCGGATAGCCGCCGCTCAAGACGGCGATGTGATTCCACTGGTAGCGGCGGTTGGCGATCGGGTCCGCGAAGTTGGGCGAAGGAAAGACGCCGAGAACCTTCTGGCCCACCGGATGGATGCGATTAGCGGGTACGATGGCGCCGGGGAACGGCAGCTTGGTGTTGTTCGCATCGCGCTCGGTGAGCGGGTCGCGCACCACGCGCAACCGCCCGTTCGTACCGCGATAATCGGAAAAATCGCCAGCGCGCTCGGCCGCCGTGGGCACGGTGACGGTGCGCGTGTCGTACTCAACAAACTGCCGCTGAAACTCCTGGCTCCAGAAGAAGAACAGCTTCGAGCGGTCTCGATTCCAGCCCCCGGGCACATACACCGGACCCGACACCGTGTAGTTGCCGATGTTGTAGCGATACGGCGGGCGCCGTACGCCGCGCTGGTTATTGAAGAAGTTGTTTGAAGAGTAGCTTTCGTGGCGATGGAACCAACTGGCCGAGCCGTGAAACTTCTTGCCGCCGCCGCGCGTGATCATCGTAATCGCGCCGCCCGAGTTCCGGCCATACTCGGCGGCGTAGTTGGACAGCAGCACCTTCACTTCCCCGGCGCTTTCCATGGACGGCATCGAGTGCACGCCGCCGTTGGATCCTGTGTCGAGCGAGGGCACCCCGTCCACCGTCACGTTTTTCGAATTGCTCCGCCCGCTGACAATATAGATGTCGTTGGTGGAGGTATTGGACGGCGCTTCGCGCCCGTCGCTCAGGTCAACCACGCCCGGCAGCAAGCCCACCGCGCCCGCGGAGCGCCAGGTTCTGCAAATCCTCCTGCGTGATGGAGCCCGACTTTTCACTCGACCCAAGTTGCACCTGCGCGGCCTCGGCCTCGACGGTGACGGTGGAAGCGGTGTCGCCCACCTGCAGCGCGAGGCGGCCGAGCGAGCGCTGCTCACCGGAGTTCAGCGCAATCGAGGTTTGTTCATACTTGCGGAAGCCCTTATGTTCGATCCGCAGCGTATACGCGCCCGGAGTAAGCTCGGGAAACGAGAGGTAGCCCGTGTCATTGGTGGTGGTGCGGCGCACAAAGCCGGTCTCGCCGTGGCGCACCTCAATGGGAACCGCGGGAATCACCGCGTCAGCAGGATCGGTAACGGTGCCGGAAAGACCTGCCGAGACATTCTGCGCAGCCAGCGGCGCAGTTACCACAACGGACAGACTGAAGCAAAGAACACCCAATCGCATCTGAGGAAAGTATACAGCCCGGAAAGCCCGATCGCTCAAGCTAGAACTTGCTTCACCACCACGCCGCGCACACCGGTGACGCGCTGATTCATGCCCTGATAGAAGTACGTGAGCCGCGTGTGATCGAGCCCCAGCAGGTGCAGCAGCGTCGCGTGCAGATCCGACACATGTACGGGCTGGTCAACCGCGGCAAAGCCGAGATCGTCGGTCGCGCCGATAGCTTGCCCGCCCTTCACGCCCGCGCCGGCGAGCCACATTGAAAAGCCATGCCAGTCATGATCGCGGCCCGGCTTGCCCACGCCTTCACTCGTCGGCGTGCGTCCGAATTCGCCGCCCCACAGCAGGAGTGTCTCGTCCCACAGGCCCGTGGCTTTCAAATCCTCCATCAGCGCGGCGATGGGTCTGTCGGTCTCGCCTGCGTGCAGGCGGTGATTCGTAATGCAGTCGTTGTGGCCGTCCCAGGTGTCTTCAATGTGGCCGCCGCCGGAGTAGAGCTGGATGAAGCGCACACCCTTTTCGAGCAGCCGCCGCGTGATGAGGCACTTGCGGCCGAAGTCCGCCGTGAGCCGGTCGTCGATGCCGTAGCGGGCGCGTGTCGCCGGCGTTTCCCGGTCAAGATCCACGGCGGCCGCCGCTTCGGTCTGCATGCGGTAGGCGAGTTCGTAAGACTGCGCGCGCGCGGCGAGTTCGTTGTCCTGCTGATGCGTGCGGAGATGCTCCGCGTTCAGCTCCTTCAGCAGATCGAGTGAGCGGCGTTGCGTCGCGCCGGACGCGCCGGCGGGCGGCTTCAGATCGAGGAGCGGCGCGCCGGAGCTGCGGAACAGCGTGCCTTGATACGCGGCGGGCATGTAGCCGGCCGTCCAGTTGGACGCGCTACCGATGGGGCCGCCTCGCGGATCGGTCATCACCACGAACGCCGGCAGGCTTTCGTTGCCGGAGCCGAGGCCGTACGTCACCCATGAGCCCAGCGCGGGCCTGCCGATGAAGATGCTCCCCGAGCTCATCTGCAGGCAGCCGGAGGCGTGCGCGGCGGTGTCGGTCTGCATGGAGCGGATCACGCACAGGTCATCGGCAAAGCGCGAGGTGTGCGGAAACAGATCGCTGATGGGCAGGCCGCTTTTGCCTCTCGGCTTGAACTCGAAAGGCGATTGCATGAGGTAGCCGATCGGCCGGCCGTTCGAGCCCACGGCGAGTTTGCCCGAGTACGGCTTGCCGTTCTGGCGCGTGAGTTCGGGCTTGGGGTCGAACGTATCCACCTGGCTGGGCGCGCCGTTCATGAACAAAAAGACGGCTTGCTTGGCCTTGGCGGCAAAGTGCGGATCCTTGGGCGCGAGCGGATTGACAGAAGCAGCCGGCGGCGGAGCAAACGCAAAGCCGTCGCGCGCGAGGAGATCGATGAGCGCGAGCGACGAAAAGCCGCCGCCGGTCTGCCAGAGAAAATCTCGACGGGTACGCATCGCGGGTCTCCTTTAATCCGGGTAGACGAATTCGTTCAGGTTCAGCACCACGCGCGCCAGTTCTTCGAGCGGCTCGGCGATGAGGAACTTGCGCATGGCGGCGAGTTCACTGGGCGACGGCGGGCGCGCGAGCGCAAGACGCCACGCAAGGTCAATCTGCGCGTCGGGCCGCGGGCCGGCTTCTTCGCGCAGCCGCGCTGCGAGGTGGCGTGCCTGGCCTTGGATAAACGCGCCGTTGAACAACTGCAATGCTTGCGGCGCGACGGATGTGGTGAGGCGTTTGGGCGAAGACCGCGTGGTGTCGCACACGTCGAGCGCTTCCATCAATGGCACCATCAACGAGCGCTTCATGATGTAGTAGATCGCGCGGCGCGATGCGGTGGTCTCTTCAAACGGCTGCCAGATTTTGTCGGGGTCGCTGGAGCCTTCGAGCGCTTCCTGGGGGATCAACGGGTAGACGAATGGCCCGTGCAGCGCGGGATTCAACTTGCCGCTCACAGCCAGCGTGGAATCGAGAATCGCTTCGGCCTCTAGCCGCCGGCGGTTCTGGCGCCACAGCAGGCGGTTCTCCGGATCCTCGGCGGCGTAGCGCGGGTTGTCTGTCTTGGCCATCCGCCACGTGTTGCTCTCCAGGATCAACTTGTGGAGCCGCTTCATCGACCAGCCGTTGTCCATGAACCACACCGCTAGCCAATCGAGCAACTCGCGCTGCGCCGGCCGGTCGCCCATCTTGCCGAAGTCGCTCGCCGTGCGGACGAGGCCTTCGCCGAAATGCCATTGCCATACGCGATTGACAATCACGCGCGCGGTGAGCGGATTGCCGCGCGAAGCCACCCACTGCGCGAACTCCAGGCGGCGCCCGGCGGTGGGTGCGAGCGGCTGTTGTTCTTTCACCAGCACCGCGGGCACCACGGGCGGCACTTCCGGACCAGGCGCCGTGGCCTTGCCGCGGATGAGAATGTGCGTGGCGGGCGGCTTGGCGGCGTTGTCCCAAATGTAACCGCGCGGCAGATCGGGAACGCCTTGCGCTAGGCGCGCGATGTCGGGCTCAAAAGCGGCGAGTTCGGAGTCCAGCGTGCGTTGATAGTCACGCACCAGCTTGTGTTGCTCGGGCGTGCGGGACTTCGCGTCGGCGAGAAACGCGGCGCGCGCCAGTTCCGGTAGCGCCGTGGAGCCGCCGCGTGAGAGCCACGCCCTCCGCAGTGTGTTGCGCGCCTGGGTGATGCGGCGCTCGCGTTCGGTCCATTGCGCCAGTTCCTCGCGCGTGCCCACGGGGCGGTCCCGTTCCGTGCGGCCGTTACGCGGGCGTTCAAGGAAATTGAACACCGCCACCATGCCGTAGTAGTCGCGAGTGAGAAGCGGTTCGAACTTGTGGTTGTGGCAGCGCGCGCAGCCGAGCGTCAGGCCGAGGAAGGCTTGGGACGTGGTGCTGACGATGTCGTCGAGTTGGTCGAAGCGGTCTTCGGCGGGGTCAGCAGGCTCATCGTCCCACGGGCCGAGGCGCAGGAAGCCGGTGGCCGTCATCGTCTCGGCATTGGCATCGGGCAATAAGTCGCCCGCCAGTTGTTCAACTACAAACAAGTCAAACGGCTTGTCGGTGTTGAACGCATCGATCACATAGTCGCGGTAGCGCCAGGCGTGGGGCTTGACGGCATCGCGTTCGTAGCCGTTGGTGTCGGCGTAGCGGACTACGTCCAGCCAGTGGCGCGCCCAGCGTTCGCCGTATTGCGGGCGGCGGAGGAGCGCATCGATATCGAGTGGCGCGCGCTGCTCGGCGAGCGAGGGCGGCAAGCCGATGAGATCGAAGTAGGCGCGGCGTCGAAGTTGTGCGAGCGTGGCGGCGGGCGACGGCTGCCAGCCCTTGGCTTCGAGCTTGGCGAGCACGAATGCGTCGATGGGATTGCGCACCCATGCGCGATTGCGCACCGCAGGCACGGCCGGGGCGACGGCCGGATCGAAGGACCAGTGGCGCGGCTCGGCTTTCTTCGTTTCTGTTTCCGTGGCCGACGCCGGATACACCGCGCCTTCGTCGATCCACTTTGCCAGCAGATCCACTTCAGCAGCGATCAGGCGTGGACCGGCGGGCGGCATCACGAACTTGGGATTCTCGCCGCGCACGTAACGGATCAGCAGGCTCTGCGAGGACGCGCCGGGCGCGATAGCAGGCACGCCGCTTTCACCGCCGGCCAGCGCGCGGGCGCGCACGTCCAGCCGCAACTTGCTCATCTGCACCTTTTCGCCGTGGCAGCCGAGACAGCGCGCGGCGAGCAGCGGGTGCACTTCGCGCTCGAAGTCCACGGCGGCGGTCGCGCTCATCGCCACCAGCGAGATCCACATCCAGCGCAACATGAACTCCCTAATCGCCCTCCCACCACAATCGCGCCGACACACGTACGGTTTCGCCCGGGGTGCAATCTGAAATCTTGGGATCGGAATGCAGGCACGGGCAGCGGTCATTGCCCCACACGCGATGGCAGTTCTTCCATTCGGTGATCAACCGGCGCTTGCCGTCCGCCGACGCCACCGTGGCGCGCGGCGTGGTGAACGTCTTGTTCGCGTTGCTTTGCGCATGGAAGCCGCGGGCGCGCGCCAGCATCACGCACACTTGCGAGCGCATCGCCGTCAAGGGCTGCTTGGAGCCGTTGCGCAGCCACAGGCTCATGCGCACGGCCGGGCCATCGAGCTTCACTTCCGCACCGAAAGCCACTTGGTCCGGTAGCGTCCATTCCGAAGTCAGCGAACCGTCCGCGTGGCGCGTCCAATCGCGATTCGGAATCGTAACGTTCTGCTCGTCCCACACCGACGGAATGTGCGATGCGCGAGGTAGATCAGTTTGCCGTTCGTAAAGATCGCCTCGGGTACGTCGATCACGGCGTAACCGGAGTCGGCCCAAGGCAGAAACAGCGTGGCCTTCGTGCCGCGCTGCGGCGCCACGGCGCCTTCGAAAAATCCGATCCGAGGATGACGGCCGCCGGGATACGGTGCGAGTTTGGGTCCGCGGATGGGAGCGACGAAAACCGGCAGCGGGGCGTCGTCCGCCGTCACCAGCTTCGCTTCGGTGGCGCTGTAGCTGTGCTCGGCGAGATTTAATCGCCAATAATTGAGGTCCGCCCGCGTCGCCTCGACTTCCGGCGGCTGCGGCAGCTCGACGCCGGGCTTGGGCACGCGCCAGCGCGACGTGAGCAGCGGGTCCGCCGGGGAGCTCGGTGGGTAGAAACCGTGTCACGACGCGCAGCGCCAGCACCGTGTAGCCTTCATTCTTTAAATACTCCATGTAGCGGCGGAACATATCGGGCGGCGTGTGCACCCAGGGGTGCGCGGTGTCGGGCACGCCGTGGAATTGCAGCACGCAGATGCGGCCCTCGCATGCCTCGGTCAGCACTTTCACGAAATGCTCGAACGTCCAGTCCGGATACGCGTCGCTCGTCGTTGGAATCAACAGCGGATGATGCCGCGCGGGGTCGCACGCGGGGCCAATCACCGGCTTGCCGTACTCCACTTCCGGCTGCGCGCCGCGCCGTGCGAGCCTGATGCCGTGCTTGCGCAACACCTCGCGTGCTTCGGGACCAGACGAATTGCCGCACCATGCAAAGCTGATGGGATTGGGTACGTTTACGCGGCTCAGCTCCCAGTCGACGAGTGCGAGTTCGCCCTCCAGGCGCGCTGCGCCGCGAGGCGTGGAGAAATCGGCGTGCGTCCACGAGGGGTTGCCAATCTCAAAGCCCATCGCGTGAATCTCAGCGATGTCGGCCCACGTCATGAAATTCGCCGTGTCGTTCATCCAGCGATGTGCGACGAAGAACGTAGCGCCGAAGGCAAGTTCACGCAGGAGCGGCGCGACGAACGTCCGATGTGACTTCACGGCATCGTCGAGCGTGAGCACCACCGTGCGCGGGGGGATGGCGGCAGCGGCCAGGAACGGAGCCGGCAACAGAGCGGCAAACTGGCGGCGGCGGAACACTCGGTCAGTATACCCCCATCCGTATACCTCCATAGGATGCCGCAGATTGGGTCCGATCGAGCTCGCGGAAGGGGCTGTAGTTGGCTACTTCATCACCATCGCCAGGGCGTGACGCGGGTTCTGCGCCGAGTCATCCATCAGCTTCAGCAGATCGGCCAACTGCTTCGTGATGCCCGCGTCTTCCGGCACGGGTACGTTGCGCACGTTCACCCGGAGTTCGGCGGCATCAGCGGCGCGGATGATCTCGGTGTGCTCGCCCAGTGGATAGTCAAGCGTCACGTCAGATATGTCGCGGGCGGCCAGCGTGTCGCGAATCAAGTCGGAGGCGCTGTAGAGATAGGAGATCAACTCGCCGGGACCGAGTTGAAACGGTTCGATGCCGGGCAGCTTTACCAGGCACTTGGCCTCCACCACGGCGGGCGCGAGTTTCAACGCGGCTTCGGTGCGCTGCTTGCGATCCGGCAGCGTGGGAATGGCGGCGGAAGTGAGCTCGGCCAACGCCTCGGTATCGCCGGAGGTGACGTACTTTTCAAACGCCGGTGCGACCTTCTTTTCGTAGGCGTCGAGATCCACCAGCACCATGTAGGTTTCCAGGTCGCGAGGTTTGTTGCCCGCGCCGGCTTTCGGCTGAGCGGCTGCGGGCGCGGCAGGCCCAGCCTCAGCGTCAGGTTTGCTCCCGCCGCAAGCGGTCAGCAGCCACATGGCCCCGAAAGCGTAGATCAAAGAACGAGGGGACAAATCACTCTCCAGTATGGAGGAAAATGAGCCGTCATTGGCGGCGTGTGGGCAGCCGCGCGCCTGCTTCGCGCTTCCAGGCGTCGAGCCGCGCCTTCATCGTCTGCGTACGTTCCGGTTCAGCGGCCGCGACGTTGCGTTGTTCGCCCGGATCCTCGCGCAGGTTGTATAGCTCCAGGCGTCCGTCCTGCTAGTATTCAAGCAGCTTCCAATCGCGCGTGCGAATCGCGCTCACGGGCTTCGTCGTTGGATCGTAGTGCGGATAGTGGAAGTACAGTTCGTTGCGATCGGCTTGTGCGCGCTCACGAGTGAGCAGCGGTTTCAGACTCACGCCGTCCTGCGCCGTCGTAGCGATGCCCGCGGCTTCGCAGAGCGTGGCGAACAGATCCGCGGAGACCACGGGCTCGGCGGACTCCGCTGCAGGCTGCCTGACTCCCAGCCACTTCACGATCAGCGGAACGCGCAGGCCGCCTTCATACAGCGATCCTTTGCCGGACCGGAGCGGCGCGTTGTTCGTCACCGCCTTGCCGCGGAATTCGTTGATGAAGCCGCCGTTGTCGGAAGTGACAATCACGATGGTGTCGCGGTCGAGTCCAAGCGCGCGCAGATGTTCCAACACGCGCCCCACGCTCTCATCGAAGCTCTCCACCATGGCCGCGAACGTCGCGTTTTGGTGCCGCATTTCCGGCCTGCGCTTGGCCTCGTACTTGGCTACCATGGCGGCCTTGGCTTCGATGAGCGTGTGCGGGGCGTGATGCGCGAGGTAGAGGAAAAACGGCTTCCCGCCCGCCGACATGAGATCGATCGATTTGATCGCTTCGTCCGTCAACCGGTCCGTCAGATACTCGCCCAGCGCGCCGCCCGCCAGTCGCGTACGCAACTGGTTCAGGCGCATTGATGACAAGCGCTGGGCAGTTCTGGTGTTCTATGGCGCTCGTCAGCTGGAATTTGCCAAGAACAAGAACGCAGTCGAAGTGAGCGGTATTGCAGCTGTTCGTAGTGCGCTGGAAACGCTACGTAAAGCGGTGCTGGCTGGCGAACTGGGTGCGCAGATAAGCGCTGCTGCTGAATCGCTGAAAAAGGGCTTCAAGCACTAGCTGCCTGGAGTGTATAAGCTTTCTGTGCGTATACACACGGTTTTGCCGTTGATTGATTGATGGGCAGGCAGCTATAACTTCCGGCGAAAGATTCTGTCATGCTTTGTCGCTATGGGAACTAATTCTCGATATTCCATCGTATCTGCGAGATTCAGTGAAAGCGAGTACCAATGCCTACTGAAATACGCTGAGGAGAATGGTTTTGAGAACCTTGGCGAACTGATGCGGCACAGCGTGAACTTCATCATCAGTTCGGCTACACCGAGTGTAAGAGAATTGATGGGACAGCTGGAAAGTCGCGTGGCGAAGCTGGAAGCAGTAGTGCTTAGTCACCCGCAATCAGCAGACAGTAGCAATACGGTAAAGGACTAGCTAGTCAGTGTTGCGGGTAGTACAGGCTAATGTTACGCACAGCAGATATTGGGTGCTAATTCGCAATACGCATGTGCAAAGACAAGGAGAACGTCAATGACAAAGAAGATAATGTGGGGCTGTGGCGGATTATTCGGTGCAACTGGTCTGCTAATGATGATTGCCGCTATCGTACTCAGGGAGCCTTCAAAAGATGTGCAGAAGCAGCAAGGTGGCACTGAGACGCAGTCTGCGAAACAGGCTGAACCGAAGGCGACGCCGGCAGAAGAGGCTCAAAGGGAAATATATGAGCAGCGTCAGCTCGCGGAACAGGATGCTGCAAATGAAACATCTAATGCTGGCAGTCGGGAGAGGCGAGATCCCCTCGATGCTATCGACGGAGTTCGCTACACCGCAACAAAGTTACCATGCTACTTCAATGGTGGCACCTATGTAGTGTTCAGTCGCCAAAACGGAGAGCAATTGGTGCTAGGGGGTCAGGTTCAGGAATCTTCGGCGCGCTCATCATTTTCGTTTCAAACGCTCAACGACAGCGAAGTTTTTTATAAACAACAGTGGTTTGCCAATGAGGCAGTAGAGCGATTCCTCAACGATGCGAATGCCATTTCGAGAGAAAATCTCTCCAGGATAACCATGGAAAGCAGTGTGGTTTGAGCGGGAGAGGCAAAGCAGTTCGACACTGGAACCGTGTTCCGAATTCGAGTTGCATGCAGTGGTCGTCGGTGCTTGCTGGACTTCGAGTGCTGTGCTAAGCTTCTGAATGCTGCGATAAAGCTGGCTGAATGGCGAAATCGGCAGACGCAACGGACTTGAGCAATTTGAGCACCAGTGTAGCGATGCATTGTGTGAATGATGTTAAATTCGGCGAACGCTTACGAGCGGTCAAACGCTTGCTGCTAACGCCGAGCCAAGCCAGTGTGCAACGCACTGGAAGGTGTAGAGACTTGACAGCATCAGTCTCTCTGAGACTAAGACAAAGTCCAGCTCACAAACAACTTCGGTTGGTAGCGAAAGCTATAGTGAGATGAAAATCCGTTTTCCCGAAAGGGGAGTGTGGGTTCGATTCCCACTTCAGCCACCAAAATCTCATCCTGCGCAGCACAACGTACGCGTCCGGCTAACCCATGGCAACCGCGCTCTTTGAGCGGGAGCGTTTCAAGTGAGCGTTACGGGGTTCCGGGTTTCCAGTTGGCGTGGAGCAATTCGTCGAGCGCGTTGACCGGATGCGCCCCGATGCGGCCGAGCACGTCGCGCAGGTAAGCCCACGGGTCGATCTTCAGCCGCTGGCACGACGCCATGAAGCTCGTCAGCACCGCGGCGGTCCGCCCCCCGCCGTCGCTGCCGAAAAACATCCAGTTCTTCCGTCCCACCGTGATGCCGCGCAAACTCCGCTCCGCCCCGTTGTTGTCGATCGCCAAATCGCCGTCTTCGCTGTAACGGCACAGCGCCGCCCAGTTGGTCAGCGTGTAGGATATGGCCATCCCTTCCGGACTCTTCGGCAGCACGCGCACCCGCTCGCGCTCCAGAAATTCGCGCAACTCGGTCAGCACCGGGACGGCGTAGCGCTGGCGCATCGCCAGCCGATCCTCGCGCCCGAGATCCTTGGCGCGGCGCTCGACCTTGTACAGCAGTCCTATATAGGCCAGCGCCGTCGTCGTGCCCGCCAAATCGCTTGAGCGCGCCTCATAAAACTTCCGCCGCGCATGCGCCCAGCAGGCCACCTCCACCAGGCCGCGCTTCGGTTCCTTGTACAATGCGTCGTAGCCGCCATAGGCGTCGGCTTGCAAATATCCCCGATACTCCTTCAGAAATCGCTCCGGCCCGTCCCGCTTCCGCGTCGGCGTGTAGTCGTACACCGTCGCGCTCTCCCCCACATACGTCCAAATCCGGCCCGTCCGCGTTTTCGCCAGTTCCGGATCCAGCACCATCGCCGGTGTGTCGTCGGTCTGCACCACCTTCGTGGCCAACGCCCGCGCCTTCAACCGCTCATATAGCGGCGCCAGCAGCTCCGCCGTCTGCCGCATCCACCCGCACATCGTTTTGCGCGAAAGCTCCGCGCCATGCCGCCGGAAAATCACTTCCTGCCGGCGCAGCGGGCAATGATCGGCATACTTGCTCACCGCCACCTGCGCCAGCAAACTCGCCCCCGCCAAACCCTTCTCGATCGGCTGCGCCGGCTTGGCCGCCGTCTGCAACGCCCCACCGCACGAGCAGCCGTACTTGGCGCGCGCCTCTTCGATCACCTTCAGCGACGCCGGCACGTACTCCAGCCGCTCGCTGACTTCTTCGCCGATCCGCTTCATCGTCGCCGCGCAGTGCGGGCACGCACGCTCGGCCTCGCTCAATTCGTATTCGATCCGCTCGCGCAACAGCGTCTTGGGCAGTGGCCGCCGTCCGTGGCCCCGCCGCTTCGGTTTGTCTCCCGCGCCCGTTGCCGGCGGATCGTTCTGGTTGTCCGGTTTCCGCTCCTGATCCTGTTCCAGTTCGGCGATGAGGTCTTTCACGTCTCCGTCGCTGGCTTCCAGTTCCGCCGCAAACAAGAACAGCTGGCGCTCGTCCATCTTCTCCCGCTTCTGCCCATGACGCCATTTCAGAAGTTGTTCCAGGATGTTCTGAATGCACCGGTAACGCCGCTCGTTCTCGTCCAGCCGCGTGGCCAGATCGACCACCATCCGCCGCAACAGTTCGCTGTTGTCCGGCAGGTTGTTGGGATCGATCTTCACAACAAAAAGTGTACGTTTTGTTTGATGAAAATACCAGAGAAAAATGCGTTTGCACTCAATGTTTATACGGCTCTCAAGCGAGGCTCAAAAGTCGCGTTGCAACGGCTGCACATAGCGTTTTCGCCGTTTTGCATTCTTCAGATCGATCCCCTCCAACAGCGCGCTCAGCTCGCCCGCGCTCATCTCCTTGCGCCCCGTCCCGGCAAACGGAAACGCGTACGTGCCCGCCTCCAGCCGCTTGGACCACAGCGCCCAGCCGTCACGGTCCCAGTAGAGAATCTTCATCCGGTCGGCCCGTCGGCTGCAAAACACCAACAGGTGTCCGGCCAGCGGATCGATCCCGATCCCATGCTCGGCCAGCATCTTCAATCCGTCGAAGCCGCGCCGCATGTCGCACGGCGCCGTGTACAAATACACACGCACCGCCGCCGGCAGTCCGATCATGCCCCCGTCGCCAGCGCCTTCAGCACCGTCCGCAACGACGTCTCCTCCACGCCGCTTGGAATCCGCAGCCGCCACCCGCGGTCGAGCAGCAACTCCAGCGCGCCCGCGCCGCTCTCCGGCCGGGCTTCGCCGGCCGCGCGCACCAGCACGAAACCCGCCTCCGTCGCCTGCCGTTTCCCCTTGCCGGCTTCCGACTTCAGAATCCGCCGCCAGCGATAGAACTGGCCTTCGTCGACATCGTGCTTGCGGCAATACTCCCGGGTCGGCAATCCGCTCGCTCCGGCCTCGCTCACGATGCGTCCCCATCGTTGCCGCCTCGCCGCCATTCCCGTCTGATTCCCTGCTGAGTTCATGCTCCCAGTGTGCGCGCCTGGATCAGATTTTGGAAGATGGGTTCACAGGACGCGTACGCACAACCGCGCTATTCTTCGTCGATGTTCAGGCGAAAGTGCTGATTGAGACTGTGATTGTTTGCAACATTGCGCCATTTGGCATAATGCTTGTCAATCATATGGATTGAAGTCCGGCAATTTTGCGCGATGTCAGCGACTGCTACCCCGCGCTCTAAGCTAAAGCAGATGTAGGTGTGGTGCAGCCTGGCTAAATCTCGCTTTTTGGGCGGATTGTCGTTGGTGTAGCGCAGTTTGGCGTCGTCTAGCAGCCTGTTGAATGCGTCCTTGTGATAGTGCTTGAACGCCAGAGCATCGCTCTTGTGCCAATCAGCACCCAATCCATGCCTGTCCACGCAGCGCATAAAAGCTCTGTGCGCAGTGAAGTAGGTTCTGCACACACCGCTGGTGCTGCGCTTGCCTTTGATGTTGCGGATGATGAGGCAGTCATGGAAGTAGCGACAGCGGTGGAAGCGCATCGGCTCCAGCGCGCGCTTGGGCGCGTCGCCGAGAAAGCGCGTCCAATCGAGCTTGCCGGGGAGCGGCGAGTTGTCCAGCGGCTTCGAGATATTCCAGTGCCACTGCGCCTTCACCATCGACACGCGGCCCAACACGCCCTCGTCCACCAACTTCTTGGCGCGATGAATGGCCGGCGCGCTGCGTCGCTGCATGCCGATCTGCACCACTTGTTTGGACTCGCGCACGGCACGAATCATCTTCACGCTTTCTTCGAGCGTTTTCGACAGCGGCTTTTCGGCGTACACATCCTTTTTCGCCGCGACGGATGCCAGCAACATGGGGCAGTGATGATGGTCCGGCGAGGCGATCAACACAGCGTCGAGACCCTTCTCCTCGGCCAGTAACTCGCGATAGTCGCCGTAGACCTTCGCGCCGGGCGCGTCTTTCTTCGCCTCCGCGACGTAGGGCTCATAGACGTCGCACAGCGCCACGCACTGCGCGCCCAGCTTCTGAAACACGCGGCTGACGTACCGGCCGCGCCCGCCGGTGGCGATGACGGCGTAGTTGATCTTTTCGTTGGCGCCGAAGGCGGACTGCGGCACGAACAACGGGGCGGCGGCGATGGCAGCGGCGCCCGTGGACAGAATTTCGCGGCGGCGTGGCAGCGGGTTGCCCATGGCCATACTCTATACCTTGCGGGCCGGCTTGTTGGCTCGGAAAATCACGAGGGCTACAGCAAAGAGCCCTCACCTGCGGGAACTCAGTAGCCTGCCACTTTGCCGTCGCCGCGGCCGTCCCAGGCGCCGGCGAGCCACGTGCCGTCGAGCACGATGCCGTTCACGTTGGCGACTCCCGAAATCGAGTCGATGGTGTGGCCGCGCGATCTGAGCAACTCCACCGTATCCGGCGAGAAGCCTTTTTCAAGCATCAGTTTGTCGGGCATCCATTGATGATGGAACCGTGGCGCGTCGATGGCCTCCTGGATATTCATGCCGTGGTCCACCACGTTGAGAATGACCTGCAGCACGCCGGTGATGATACGCGAGCCGCCGGGCGCGCCGGCGATCAGGCGGAGCTTACCGTCTTTCACCAGCATGGTGGGCGTCATGGACGACAGCGGGGTCTTCTTCGGCTGGATAGCGTTGCCCTCGCCTTGAATGAGCTGGAACATGTTGGGCACGCCGGGCTTCACGGCAAAGTCGTCCATCTCGTTGTTGAGCAGGAAGCCCAGCTTGGGCACCGTGACGCCATTGCCGAAGCCGCCGTTGATCGTGTAGGTAAGCGCAACGGCGTTGCCCTGCGCGTCGACGATGGAAAAGTGCGTAGTCTCGGTGGGCTCGGCGCCGGGCGCGGGCGTACCGGCTTTCACTTGCGCGGAGGGCGTGGCGTGGTCCGGATCGATACCGGAGCGAAGGCGGCCCACGTAGTCCGCGGCGAACAAACCACGCAAGGGGACTTTGTGAAAGTCCGGGTCGCCCAGGTGCTCGGCACGGTCAGCGTAGTAGCGGCGCATGGCTTCGGCCAGCATATGAATGGCGCGCGCCGAACCTGGGCCGGTCTTCTCATAGCCGGAACCTTCCAGCACGCCCATCATTTGCAGGATGCCCACACCACCGGACGACGGCGGCGAGATAGCCAGCACTTCATACCCTTTGTAAGTGCCCTTCAGCACGGGCCGTTCGATGGCTTTGTACTGCCGGAGATCTTCCTGCGTAATGTGGCCGCCGTTGGCCGCGCACTGTTCGGCGAGGATGCGCGCGGTTTCGCCCACGTAGAAATCGCGCGCGCCCCGTTTGGCGATGCGGGCGAGCGTGGCAGCGAGCTCGGGCTGGCGAAGGCGGTCACCCATTTCAAAGAAGCGGCCGTTGTTGAGAAAAATGCGTTTGGACTCGGGAAACGGCTCAAGGTCCTTGGCGTTGGCGCGCAGACTGCGGGTGGCGTGATCGGAGAGCACGAAGCCCTGCTTGGCCAGCTTCACGGACGGCGCGACGAGCTTGGACCACGGGCGCGAACCGAACTTCCGATGCATGGCTTCAAAGCCGCGCACAGACCCCGGCACGCCGGCCGCGCGCCAACCGGCGACCGAATCGCGCGTGGGATTGCCACCTGGGTCCAGATACATGTTGCGTGTGGCCGATAGCGGGGCGCGCTCGCGGAAATCGAGGAACGCCGTGCGGCCGTCCGCCATGCGGATGAGCGCAAAGCCCCCGCCACCCAAATTGCCCGCAACAGGGTAGGTGACGGCGAGCGCGAAGCCCACGGCCACGGCGGCGTCCACCGCGTTACCGCCAGACTTGAGGATGTCTACCCCGGCGTCCGCCGCGTGCGGCTCCTGCGCCACCACCATTGCCTTCTTGAAACGCACTGGCTGGCGGGCAGAGACGAGCGTGGCGGCGGCGAGGAAGAGTACGAGAACGCGCATGGTCATTTCAGTTTAGCGGCCGGCCAGCTTGCGTTGCGCGCGCGCAAGCTGGCCGGTTCGATTGACGGCCCGGCGTTACCGGTTCCGGTTGACGTGCTGAACGGCGATTCGTGTGACTTCCGCCAGATACGGCGCGCCACCGGTCATGAGGTTCTCGCGGGTCATGTATTCGACCGGAACGTCGGGCAAGACTCCGACATTTTCGACATAGTTCGACGTCTTGAGGTCCGGCGAAACGATCGGGCTCTTCCGGTTCATCAGGCTTTGCGTCACGCGGGTCACGCCTTAGGTGTAGGCTCCCACGGCGACATTGACGACATTTCTGCCGGCTCCGTTCGTGCGGCTGCCCACGATGATGGGCTTGGTGTAGGCGCCAGGCAGCGGGTCCAGATCGAGTGTCAATGCAGAGAACGGTAACGGACCAGTCATGCCGCGTTGCTCGGCATTCGCTTTCCGCAAAGCGTCGAGGAGCGAAGTCAACAGATTGATCACCCATTCAGGGGCGTTTTGCGCACGCGCGGACTGTAGAGAGGAGTCGAACTGGAGCACCCAATTCTGTGTGGCGCGTACTTCGAGCCCGATCGTGCGAAACGGCACCGGCGACAACAGAGAGCACAACGTATCCACGTAGAACACCAGCCCGCCGGGATTGCGCATGACGTCGACGATCAACCCGTCCGTATTCTGTTGCATGAAAGCAACCTCACCCGCAAACTCGACGATCGCCGTGGTAAAGGGGTCGTTCGAGATCGGGAGCGGTATAATGAAGCGAGTGCGAATATAGCCAAGCCGCACACCGTCCGCCGTAAACGTCCCACTGAAAAAGTTGTGCGTGGGCAACTGGCCGCGGCGTTGGACGAACCCCGCCGGGCGCGCATCGAAAATCGGAACCCGTGAGCCAGACCGTAGCACGGCCTCATGATCGACCCTCACATTCCAGAGACTCAGGAGGGGGCGCATGTAGTCCGGCGCGCCCGGCCACTCGGTGGCAAGCGAAGCCCTGGCCTGCACGCTGGCCTTCCGATCGGGAACAGGGCCCACCGTGCGAATCGGCGTCCCGCTCTTCACCCAAGTCATCGTATACTCAGCCGTGCCGCCGCCCGCCCCGGATCACAACCTTCGCCTCGTCTCCGAGGAGCACTGCCTTGGGCCAGGCATTCTGCGGGCGAATCGTGAGCCAGTTGGCCGTGGAACGGCGCCGCGGCACCGCGTGAGCGGCTGAGTTGAACTTCAGCATGCCGTCGAGCGCGGTCCCGGCTGCAATGCCATCGACCGAAACGAGTTCATCCCCAGTGCCGAACGGATGCCCGGCCATCGGAAGCAGGGTCCGGTTGATTGAGTCGACCAAAATCTTGCCATCGTAAATGTCGACAGTGAAGCCGAGTTGCGCAACGAATTTGGTAGGCGGCAGATAGCGGGCGTGTGAATCCTGCATCGCGGCCACGTATTCAACGAGGACTTCGTAGTAGTCGAGGTCCGTCGCGGACTTCTGCACACGTTCCAGCCACGCCTTGATGTCGAGCAAATCGTAGTTGAGGCCTTCTTTTTTCCACTCGTAGAAGCCGTACTGCTTGGCGTAGAGCGCCGCGAGAGCGCGGAAGTCATCCACTTTTTGCTGGGGCGTCAACTGGGCGGACAAGCAGCCTGCGGCGGCGGAAATCAGTAGGGAAAAGGATAGTAGTCTTCGCATAATTCTAAACAGACGCAACCTGCGCCCACTAATGTACTGTAATGGAATCCGCTTGTAATAATGGCAGCCAGGGATTCCCGCGCCCTGGTGATCTTTCGGAGGATGTCTTGGCCGTTGGCTTTCCATTTATATGGCTTCGGGGTCTCGGCGCGAACGGCCAGAAATTCCTCGATGGCGTCAATCAGTTCGCGGACGCTCTGAAAGCTTCCGTCACGGATGCATCCGTTGGTGAGGTCGGCAAAGAACCGCTCCACCATATTCAGCCACGAGCTACTGGTCGGCGTGAAGTGCATTTGAAAGCGCTTATGCTTTGCCAGCCAAG
>VFZP01000010.1 GCA_016871115.1 Acidobacteriota bacterium | reverse complement strand
ACGATGTGGCGCCGGGCACGGGCACGGTCCGCATCGATCGTGGCTCGACGCGTGGCAACGCGGTCTCGGTGACCTTTGCTCCGGCTGTGCCCAAAATCCTGCGCATTCAGCTCCGCGCCGCCGGGATTGCGATGCCGGAGTCGCGCGACTTCTTCGGGATTGCCGTACACCAGGACGGCTCGCTTTCGTTGCCGCGTGAGTTCGGCATCCCCAACAGCCGGCCTTCGCGCCCGGGTGAGGTGATCACCATCTACGGACTCGGTTTCGGTCAGACGTCCCCGCCGGTGGTGGCCGGTCAAGCCGCTCCGTCCAGTCCGCTGGCTCGCGTGAACTCTTCCACCGGGCAAGTGCGGTTCGGAGCGCTGGCGTTGAGCTCCGGCGTGCCAAACGAGGCGCAGTACGTGGGCTTGACGCCGGGCCTGGTGGGCTTGTACCAGATCAACGTAGTGGTGCCCGAAAACAGCCCCAAGGGAGACGTGCCCATCCGTGTGCAACTCGACACCGTGGCGAGCGAGTATGCTCTAATCGCGGTGGAATGAGTTCGCGCCTTTACTACGACGACAGCTATCTGGGCCGGTTTCACGCTACGGCAGAAGCCGGCGCAGGCGATCCTACCCTGGTTTACCTGGACCGCACGGCGTTCTATCCCACGTCGGGCGGGCAGCCCCATGACCTTGGCCGCTTGGGCGAAGCGCAGGTGGTAGAGGTGAGCGAGGAAAGCGAGGATGGCCGCATCGCGCATCGTGTGGACCGCGCGGTGGAGCCCGGCTGGGTGCAATGCGAGATCGACTGGCCGCGCCGGTTCGATCACATGCGCCAGCACACCGGGCAGCATCTGCTCTCAGCCGTACTGACGGATTGCTTCGCGCTGCCGACGGTGAGCTTTCACCTGGGCGCCGAGGTTTCGACGATCGATCTCGATGTCGCGAAACTGAAGGGCGACCCGGCGCGCGTGCTGGCCGATGCCGAACGCGCGGCGAATGACGTGATCGCGGGCAACCACCCGGTGCGCGTGTCGTATCACGAAGGGCGCGAGGGCCTGCGGCTGCGCAAGCCGTCGGACCGCGATGGCGTGCTGCGCGTGGTGACGATCGAGGACGTGGATCAAAGTGCTTGCGGCGGCACGCACGTGGCGTCGACGGGTGAGGTCGGCGCGGTGCTGCTGCGCAAAACCGACAAGACCCGCGGCAATTTGCGCGTCGAGTTTCTGTGCGGCGAGCGCGCGGTGAGGCAGGCGCGGGCAGACTATGATGCGCTCACCGCCGTGGCGCGCCACTTCTCGTCGCCGCTTGAGCAGACGCCGGCACTCGTGGCGAGTCTCGGTGAACGGCTGGCGGAGGCCGAGCGGATGAATCGGAAGTTGACGCTCGAACTCGCCGTGATTCGCGGGCGCGAGTTGCACGCGGCCACTGCGCCGAACGCGCGCGGCGTGCGCGTGGTGATTCGGGAGACCGCCGCTGCGCCGGGTGACGATGTGCGTGCCGAGGCGCAGGCGTTTGTGGGCGCCGGGGGCGCGGCGGTGTTCCTGGCGGCGTGCGCGGGCGAGCCTTCCGCGGTGTTGCTGGCGACGTCACCCGATGCGCCGCTGCAAGCAGGGCCCGCGTTAAGAGTGGCACTGCAAGCTGGGGGTGGACGTGGCGGCGGGAATGCCGCGCTGGCGCAAGGCAGCGTGCCGAATGCTGAGGCGCTCGTGCGTTTGCGGCAGAGCCTTGAAAAGCAGTGGGCCGGTGAGTAGCAGCGGCGCTACGCTCGTCACTGAGTCATCACTGTGCGATATTCAGGTCTGATGCGTCTTTGCCGTCTTGCCTTTTTTCTCGCCGTCTCCGCGGCCTTCTCGTTTGCCCAGCCCAGCGCCGGTTTCCGCCCGCTGTTCAACGGCCGGAATCTCGATGACTTCATCGTTGACACGCCCGGTCTCTGGAAGGTGGAACCGGGCGGCGAAATCGTCGGGCGCTCACTGGGGCTTTCCTACAACGACTTTCTGCGCACCCGCAAATCGTACTCGCACTTCATTCTAAAGCTGAAGTTCAAGATGACGGACTCAACCGGCAAAGCCAACTCCGGCATCCAGTTCCGCAGCAAGCCCATGGAGGGTTCGCATGAAGTGATCGGCTATCAGGCGGACCTGGGACAGAACTACTGGGGCTGCCTTTATGACGAGTCGCGCCGCAAGAAGGTGTTGGTGCAGGCCACGCCAGAGTCGCTTGCCGGGCTGGACAAGGCCGCGTGGAACGAGTACATCGTGCAGGCCGATGGGCCGCGCATCCAGCTGACGTTGAACGGGCGCGTCACGGTGGACCACACCGAGTCCGAACCCGGCATCGAGCAGTCCGGCTTCGTCGCTCTGCAACTGCACTGTGGCCCGGCGTTTGAAATGCGCTTCAAGGATCTGCAGATTCGCGAACTGCCGGATCCGCGCGCGTGGGTGGAAAAGAGCAATCGGAACGCCAAGGTGCTGCTGGATGTGATGGCGCGGTTTTCACCCGAAGGCGCGGGCTTCACCGGCATCGATGGTCTGGACGAGCAGATCAGCGAGATCTCGAAGGCGCAGCGCGACAAAGCTCTGGCGGCCAGCCGCGCGGCGATTGTGGAACTGGAACGCCGCCGCAAAGCCGAGCGCGACCCGCGCGTTGTGCAGGATCTCGACATCATGATTGCCGACGCGCGCCGCAACCTGCGCGACTCCGAACTCGACGACAAACTGCGGATGAACTACTACTTCGTCTCGCGCTATGTTTTCGGCGGACTGCGCGCGCTGCTGGACGATCAGGTGGCGCCCGAACGGCGTCGCGCCGCGCTGGTGCGCTTGAAGCGTTATGCGGGCATGGAGACGGGATGCCGTCCGCTTGCTACTGTCGCCGAAGAGCGCGTGCGCGAGAGCCGCGGCAAGCCGGCGTTGCTTGCGCCATTCAAGACCGAAGTGGAGCAGAACCTCGCGCAATCGAAGTTCTTCCTCGACGGGCTGGGTCAGCTTTTTGACAATTACAAAACCGAATGCTACGAGGATGCACTCTCCTCGCTCCGCGGCCAAGTGGAGCGCTACGACGGCTTTATCAAGACCGAAGTGCTCCCGCGCGCCACCAGCGATTTCCGCCTGCCGCCCGCGCTTTACGCCGCGGCACTGGAAGGCTATGGCGTGGACATCCCGCCCGCGGAACTGGTGGCGATGGCACGTGCGTCGTTCATCGAAATCCAGGGTGAGATGCAGAAGGTGGCTGCGCAACTGGCGCGCCAGCGCGGCTGAAGCTTCACCGATTATCGTCAGGTGCTGCGCGAGCTGAAGAAAGAGCAGATCACGGGCGAAGCGATTCTGCCGCACTACCGCGCGAGGCTTGCCGAACTCGAAGCGATTGTGCGGCGCGAGAAACTCGTGTCGCTCCCGACGCGGGAAGCGCGCATCCGCATTTCGTCGTCGGCGGAATCGGCCGCCTCGCCCGCGCCCAACATGCGCCCGCCGCGGCTGATCGGCAACAAGGGCGAGATGGGTGAGTTCGTGCTGCCGCTGAACATTCCGGATCAAACGGGAAAGTCGCTGGAGTATGACGACTTCACGTACTCGGCGGCGTCATGGTCGCTGGCTGCGCACGAGTTGCGCCCCGGGCACGAGATGCAATTCGCCAAGATGGTGGAGCGCGGCGTGTCGAACGCGCGCGCGATCTTTGCGTTCAACTCGACGAACGTCGAGGGCTGGGGCGTGTACTCGGAGTACATCATGCTGCCTCATATGACGCTCGAAGGGCAGCTCGCTTCGCTCGACTTTCGCCTGCTACGTGCGGCCCGCGCGTTTCTCGATCCAGAACTGCAGATGGGCAAGGTGACGGTGGACGAAGCCAAGCGCGTGCTGATGGAAGATGTGGTGTAGTCCGCCGCGATGGCCAAGCAGGAGACGGACCGCTACACGTTCCGTTCGCCCGGCCAAGCCACGTCGTACTTCTACGGTTACGTGAAGCTGGTGGCGCTGCGCAAGGAAGTGGAAGCGAAGCTGGGCGCGTGCTTCCAGCCGCAGGCGTTCCACGATTTCATTCTCGATCAGGGCCTGTTGCCGCCCGCCCTGCTGCGCCGCGCGGTGCTGGAACATTTCCGTTAACGCGGCGGGAACATTTGGCAGCCCGCTTGCGTAGATGCTGGCAGGAGGTCAAAAGAAATGTACTGTACCAACTGAGGCAAGGAACTCACGAACGATTCGCGCTTCTGCTGCCAGTGCGGCCAAGGCACGGCGTTCAACGTGCCGCCCCCGGTCGGCGGCGGCTACTACGCCCCGCGCCGTTTGTTCCGGCTCACCTACGACAAGTCGATCGGCGGCGTGTGCGCGGGATTTGCCAAGTATCTTGACCTCGACGTAACCCTGGTGCGCGTGGTGGTGCTGGCGGTGACGGTGTTCACCGGCTGCCTGCCCGGCCTGCTGGCGTACCTGGCCGCGATGATCGTGATGCCAAAGGATGACGGCATGCGGCGTCAGGCGCCGGACCCGGCGATGCCACCGATGGCCGCGGGGTAAGTGGTCGCGCGACCTCGGCACGATAGGGCGTCAGCCGTTGTGGAGTGCGCTGTGGATAGAACTCGACAATAGAAACCGTGCAGGTCGTACTTAACCCGAAACTTCTGAAGGCCGCCGATATCGCCGCGAAGCGTCAAAAAGTCAATCGTTCGCAACTGATTCGCGACGCACTTCGTCGTCACTTGGACCACCTCCGCCTCGCTGCGCTCGAAGAGCGAGACCGGCGTAGTTACCAAGTCAAACCGCAACGCGCGGAAGAGTATGGCCCATGGGAGGAGGCGGCGGCTTGGCCGACAGCTCACTCGGCAATCTGTCAACCGCCACGGTGGCGCCGATCACGTCCACCATCCGCGACGTGCCCTCAGAGGTGATCCTCGATGTGGAGGACGGCATGAAAGCGGCTTGCGCGGTAACCTTCATCATGCCGTAGCTGTGTGTGCTGCGCTGCGGTTCTCGCTCGGCTGCTAACGCCGGCTCAAACGGAAGCCGCCGAGCACTAGCGCGCCGAGAATTCCGTAGTTCACGATCATATTCCCAACGCGCAGTTTGTTGAGGAAAATCACGTCGGCCACCAGCGCCACAGCAATCGCCATCGCCGCTCAGCCGAGTGCTCCGCCCAGCGTCCAGGTGATCACCGAGAAGCGGCTCGCCCCGCCATCGCTTTTGCGCAGGAACGCCGCGGGCACCCAAAGTAGCGCCGCGCCGATCAACCCACCGATGATCGCGCTGGCAAGGTCTTTGCCCATGATGAAGCCCACCACGGCGAAGATCATGCCGGACACCAACGCCCACCCGGCCAGGCTGCCAATGCCGATAGGCCCCTGAGACTTGCCGCCCATAGGCGCGTTCATGCGCTCACGGACCAGGCGTTCTTCGTAGCCCTGCTGCATCGCTTCGACGATGTTGCGCGGTGGATCGGTAAACATCGAGTGAGTTCCTCCTCGGCCCAGGCTTTTTAGAAGATCACCTTCAAGCCTAGTTGATTGATCCTAGCATCGCGCGCTGAACTGATCACGCCAAACGCTGCACTAGCGTTGCGCCCGTCGGGCCCCGGCGAGAAGGTGTCGTTCACCAGCCCGTCGTTCACGTGGTTCGCCACGTTGAAGCTCTCGGCGCGGAACTGCACGCGCACGCGTTCGGTGATCTGCGTGTCTTTGATCAGCGACAGGTCGAAGTTCGTCGTGCCGGGGTGGCGCACGTCGGGCATCGTGCGTCCGATGTTGCCGAAGGTGAAGTTGGGCGGATTCACAAACTGCGAGGTGTCGAACCAGCGCAGGCGTGTGCGTTGATCGCCGGGAAGCTGGGCGCTCACGCCCGTCGAGTTCGGCCGCGACGCCTGGAAGTTGTTGGCGCCGGTGACGGTGAGCGGAATGCCCGTCTGGTTCACGTTGATCAGATTCACCTGCCAGCCGCCGATCAGCTTTTTCAGCACGGCGCTCGCGGGCTGAATCGCCTTGCCAGGGCCGAACGGCAATTCGTACAAGAGGCTGGTCACCAGGCGCTGCGACACGTCGGCCGGATCCACTGCCTTCGATGGCTGGCGATTGTAGAGGCCGTCCTGGTAGCCGTTTTCGTTGGTCTGTTCGACGGGCCCAAAGTCCACCGGCACTAGCGCCGAGTCGCTCATCTTCTTGCCGGCGGTGTAGGCGAAGTTCACCAGCAGGCCATTCTTCATGCGCTTGGTGACGGTGGCCTGGAACTGGTGCGACACGTAGTTGCCCATGCGCGGATTGCGCACGTTCACGGCGTTATACCAGGGGAACGGCATCAGCGTGCGCTCGCGCGTGACGGTGGCCGCGCCGAGCCCGCCGGGGATGCGGCCCGCGAAGGGATTGGGCACGGCGGTGTTCAGATTCAGCCCCAGTTCCAGGCGCGTCTCCGGCCGTACCTGGTTCAGGTTGTAGCCGCCGGCGGCGAAGTGGTTGCCTTTGTTGGCGGAGTAGGTCGCATCGAACATCCAGCTTCCAATCTGGTGCTGAAGCGAAGCGTTCCACTGCTGCGACATCGGCGTGGTTTTGTCGGACTCATTGAAGTTGGCCGACTGGCCAAGCAGCGCACCCGGACCGGCCGACGCGCCCGACGAATCGATGGGCCGCGTGGGGAAGCCGTCCTTGAACAGGAACGCGCGCAGGTTCGGCCCCTGCGCCAGATACTGCGTGTTGGTGGTGGAGAACAGGTTGGTGTCGCCGAGGAAAGTGCGGAAGAAGATCGACGGATAGAAGATGCCGTAGCCGCCGCGGAACACCGTCTTGCCGCTGCCGAACAGATCGTAGGCAAAGCCGAAGCGCGGGCCGGCGTCGTTCCAGTCTTCATTGTGGAAAGCGCGCGGCTGGCCGCCCACGCCCGCAAACACAATGGTGCCGCGGAACGGCGTGCCGGGAATGGTGGCGTTGGGATCGAGGTTGATGTGGCCGTTGTTGCGTTCGTACGGCTTCTGCTGCCAGTCCCAGCGCAGGCCGAGATTGAACGTCAGGCGGCGCGAGACTTTCCAGTCGTCCTGTACGAAGGTGCTGATGGCCACGCCCTGGAACGAATTGCCGAGAATGCGGTCGATGCCGGCGCTCGAAACTTCACCGAGCAGGAACTGCGCCATGTTGTTGCCCGTGCCCGCCGGCGATTGTGGATTCGCGGTAAGACCGCCGAAAGCGAAACTGCCAGACAGCGCCGCGCCTTGCCGGTTGCCGCCGTAGAGAATGCGATGGTTGTAGCCCATCTTCAGCGTGTGGTTGCCGGCGATCTTGGTGAGCATGTTCTGGATGTCCCAGTTAAGCGACCCGCGTGCGCCGAAGGCTCCACCGCCGATGGTGCCGTAGCCGAAGTCGATTTGCGGAAACTGGTCGCGCGGCACAATCGCCGGTAGACCGAGTTTGGTGGGCCAGTCCTTCGCCGCGTTGACCGTCTCGAACGTGAAGAATTGGCGCATGAGGCCGACACGCAGGTTGTTGATCAGCGTGGGCCCGAAGGTGTGCGTGTCGGAAACCACGGCGTTGCGGTTTAGCTGCGTGTCCTCGCGTGCCTGGCCCACGGTGGGGTCGGTGAAGAACGTGTTGCCGAGCGTGTAGTGGCGGGCCGATGTGTAGCGGACAAAGATCGAGTTCTTTTCGTTGAAGCGGTGGTCGCCGCGCAGGCTGTACTGAGTCCAGTTG
This sequence comes from Acidobacteriota bacterium, assembly GCA_016871115.1. Taxonomy (GTDB): domain Bacteria; phylum Acidobacteriota; class Terriglobia; order Bryobacterales; family Bryobacteraceae; genus VFZP01. The sequence continues at coordinate 28,904 of VFZP01000010.1, read as the reverse complement.
GTCTTGTTCTTGGCCTGATCTTCGAAGTTCTGCAGAAACGTGAGTTGATTGGTGGGGGTGCGGTTGGGCGCGGGCCAGAAGTCGACGATCTTGCGCGTGATCGGATCGAAACGGCTCTGCGGAACGAGGTTGCCGGGGAACAGATCGCGGATCTGGCCCGCGCCGCCGGGATTGGCGCGGGTTGTGGCGGGATCGTAGAGCGGCATCGGCGTGCCCGTGGCGGTGAACAGACGGGTGAAGTTGCCCTGCCGGAACTCGTCGATCGGGACCGAGGCCAGGCGCGGCGTGGCCACGCGCAGCTTGTAGTCTTCGAAGTTGAAGAACCCGAAAGTGCGGTTCTTGATCGCCGGTCCGCCGAGCGACGCTCCGTACTGGTTGTAGCGCAGCGGCAGCCGGCGCACGGCGAATGTGTTGCGCGCGTCGAGTTTGTCGTTGCGCAGAAACTCATACACGGTACCGTGATACTGATTGGTGCCGGACTTGGTGACGAGGTTCACTGTGCCGCCGGCGGTAAATCCAAACTCGGCCGACATCGCCCCGCTCTGCACCTTGAACTCTTCCACCGCGTCCACCGCCGGCGGCACGCCGATCTCGCCGACGTAGCTCAGCACATTGTTATTGCCGTCGAGCGTCTGGCCGTTCATCGAGTTCGGCGAACCGTTGATCGATAGCGACGAAATCTGAATGCCGCGGTCGCCGAAGCCCGAGTTAGTGGGGCCCGCGTTCGAGATCACGCCGGGATTGAGCAGCGTCAGCGCCATCGCGTTGCGGCCGTTCAGCGGCAGGTCCGTCACGCGGCGGTTCTCGATCACCGCGCCGATGGTGGCGCTGCCCGTATCCACAAGTGGCGCCTCGCCGGTGACTTCAATCGACTCGGTGACTTGCCCCACCTCAAGCCGCACATTCACCTGCGCGTTCTGGTTCACCTGCAGCGTGATGCCCGTGCGCGTGATGCGCTTGAAGCCCTGCAATCGCGCCGAGACCTCGTACTCGCCCACCGGCAAGCCCGGCGCGATATAGTAGCCACTTTCGTTCGACTGCGCACGAATCATGGCGTTGGTGCCGATATTCTTGATCTCGATTTGCGCGCCGGCCACGGCGGCGTCCTGGGGGTCCGTCACCGTGCCCGAGATCGCGCCGGTTTGGACTTGGGCGGAGAGCGAGAAGACGGCGAGAGCCGCGCATAAAAGCTTTTTCACTTGGTTTTCTCCCATTATGCCACAGTGGCGTGACCGTTTCGAAATAAAATATTTCATAGTTTTGGTGCGATATCCCTGCTTCCGTGTATCCTGAGTAGAACGTGCCAGCCACCGAGCTCACCCGCCTGCAGCGTCCGCGCGCCACCGATGAGGTCTACGAAGCCTTGCGCCAAAGTATCCTCGGTTCGGTGTTCAAGCCCGGACAGCGCTTGCAGGTGGAAGAAATCTCGTTGCAGTTAGGCGTCAGCCTCACCCCGGTGCGCCAGGCGATTCAGCAACTGGCGGCCGAGGGTTTGATTGAAGTGCGCCCGCGGAGCGGCACCTTTGTGGCGCAGCTCAATGCGCGCGATGTGGAGGAAGCCTCCGACATTCGCTGCGCGCTCGAGTGTCTGGCCGCCGAGTCGGCGGTGCAGCGGATCACCGATGCCGAACTCAGGGAGTTTCGCCGGCTGCTGGAACGTCTGGGCCGCGTCCTACGCTATGAGCGCGAGCGCAAGCAGCACGAAGAAGACAACCGGCAATTTCATCGGCTGTTGATCGAGTGCTCCGGCAACCGCCGGTTGGCGGAAATGTATGAGAGCCTGAACGCGCACCTGCAGATCGCCCGCATCCACTCGCGCAAGACCGGCTGGGCCGCGCGCCTGCCGGTGGAACACGCCGAACACGAAAAGATCGTCGCCGCGCTCGCCGAGCGCAACTTGTATCGTGTGCAACAGGCGCTGCGCGTACACATCCTCCGCGCCCGCCAGAGCCTGGCCGCCGGACTCGACTCCTGAGCGTTAAAGGACCCCATGCTTAAGGGTGTTTTCCCCATCGTCGTGACGTCGTTTCACGACGACGGCTCGATTGACTTCGCCTCGCTCGACCGTCTGGTCGACCATCTCCTCTCCCAAGGCGCGCACGGCCTTGGCCTGTTCGGCAACGCCAGCGAAGGCTACACGCTGCTCGGCTCCGAGCGCGCGGCCATGCTTGAACGCATCGCCAAGCGCGTGAACGGCCGGGTGCCGCTGGTGGTGAGTTCCGGCCACACCGGCACCGAAGGCGCGGTGGAGCTGAGCAAACAGGCGCGCGATCTCGGCGCAGCGGCGCTGATGGTGTTGCCGCCTTACTTCCTCAAGCCCGACGCCGACGGCATTATGCAATACTTCGACGCGATCTCGCGCGAAGTGAAAACGCCCATCATGGTGCAGGACGCGCCGCTGATGACGCAGGTGCCGATGCCCGTCGCGCTGCTGGCGCGCATGGCGTGCGAAATCGAATTCATCACCAGCGTGAAGGTGTAAGCGCCGCCCACTGCGCCCAAAGTGGCCGCGCTTGCCGCGCAGGCCGTCGGCAAACTCGCGCTCTTCGGCGGCTAGAATGGCCAGTTTCTCATTGAGGAAATGCAGCGCGGCGCGGTGGGCACCATGCCGTCAAGCGACATGACGTGGGTCTATGTCGAGGTGATGCGGCTCGTTGAGCAAGGCCAGACCAGCGAGGCGTGGCGGCTGTTCTCCATCGCCTTGCCGCTGATCCGCTATGAGCTGCAACCGGGCCTCGGAGTGTCGGCCGTCAAGATCAATCTCGTCGCCGAGGGCGTCCTTGCCTCGGCCCGCGTGCGGCAGCCCACTTCGACGGTGGATGCCGCCGGACACGACGAGCTGAAAGTGCTCCGCGAACTGGTAGCCGCCGAAAAGCGCGCATGAAAATCACACGCATCGTTGGCTCGCCGGTCTGCTTGCCGCCCGACATGAAGGCGGCCCGCGGCATGGCCGGTTCGCCCACGCAGGCCGGCGCGGCGGCGGGCGTCTATCACTGGTCCGCCGTGTTCCCGTGCCTCTACTCGCCCAACTTCGAGACCGCGCTCGTGCGCATTGAAACCGACGCAGGCCTCACCGGTTGGGGCGAAGCACAGGCGCCGCTCGCGCCGCAAGTAGCCTGCACCATCATCGACCGCCTGCTCGGTCCTGCACTTACGGGCGAAGACTTCAGTGACCCCACGCCCGCGCTCATCGCCGCGCTGTGGGACCGCATGTACTCGGCCATGGGTGTGCGGGGGCAAACCGGCGGCTTCATGCTCGATGCGATCTCCGCGATCGACATCGCGCTGTGGGACATTGCCGGGCAAGCCGCGGGGTTCCCCGTCGCGCGGCTCATTCACGCTGCTCCGAAACCAGAAATTCCCGCCTACCTCAGCGGCATGCCGCCTGGTCAGACGGACGCGCAGGGCTTCGACACGGTGAAGACGTTCTTCGATACACCCGAGCCCGCCGCTTTCCTCGAGCACGTCGACGCAGTGCAGGCTGCGGGCGCCAAGGTGGCGGTGGACGCTCTGTGGCGTCACACGCCTGATTCGGCCGCCGCGTTCGGCCGCGAACTCGACGCGCGCGGTGCGCTCTGGTTCGAAGCGCCGCTCGCGCCCGAAGACGCCGTGGCCCACGGCGCGCTCGCTCGCGCGGTCCGCACGCCCATCGCCATCGGCGAAAGCTACCGCACGCGCTTTGAGATGACGCCGTTCTTCCGCGAAGGCGCAGTGGGCGTGTTTCAGCCGGACCTCGGCCGCACGGGCATCACCGAAGGACTGCGTCTCGCCGCGCTCGCCGCGCAGTACAATGCGCCGGTAGTCCCGCACATCTCCATCGCCTTCGGTCCGCAGGTGGCCGCCGCGCTGCACTTTGCCGCCGCGGTCGACAGCTGCCGCCTCGCCGAGTACAATCCCCAGGTGCTCACTGCCGCCAACCGCTTCCTGCGTGAGCCGATCGCTTTGCACGGTACGAGCTACGTGGTCCCGTCCGGCGCGGGCCTCGGCATCGCACTCACGGAGACGCCGTAAATGTCGCGCTGGCGCTGGGGCATTGCCGCACTGCTGTTTCTTGCGACGGTGATCAACTACACCGATCGCCAGACCCTCAGCGTCGTCGCGCCCGTCCTCACCAAGGAACTCGGCATCAGCAACACGGAGTACGCCGACATCCTCACCGCGTTCCTGTTTCCCTACACGTTCATGTACATCGTCTCGGGCTGGCTGTGTGACCGCTGGGGCACGCGCAAAGCGCTGGCGGTCTTCATGGCGTGGTGGTCCGCGGCGAATGCGCTGCACGCCTTTGCGCGCACGGCGTTCGGCCTCAGTACGTTCCGGTTTCTGCTCGGGGCAGGGGAGTCTGGAAACTTCATGGCCGCCGAGAAAGCCATCTCCGAGTGGTTCCCCGCGAAGGAGCGCGGTTTTGCGAACGGCCTTGTCAACGCTGCCGCGGCCACCGGCGCTATCATCTCTCCGCCGCTGATCGCCTGGATCACGCTGCGCTATGGCCGGCGCTTTGCGTTCTTGATCACCGGGGCGCTGGGCTTTGTGTGGCTTGCCGCGTGGCTGGTGATGTACCACCTGCCCGGACAGCACCCGCACATCTCCGCCGCAGAGCGCGACTACATCACCGCGGGCCGCTTCCACAAAGCCTCCGCCGAACGCGTCTCCTACTCGACGCTATTCCGGATGCCCGAGGTCTGGGGCCTGCTCGTTTCGCGTATCTTCGCCGACCCGGTCTGGTGGTTCTACCTCTTCTGGCTCCCAAAATATCTCAGCGACGTGCGCCACTTCTCGCTCGTCGAGATCGGGCTGTTCGCCTGGATGCCGTACCTCGCCGCGGACCTCGGCTCACTGTTCGGCGGCTGGCTTTCGGGCTACTTCGTCGCGGCTGGGCATTCGCCGGTGTCAGCCCGCTGTCGCGCGATGATTCCGATGGCGCTCGCGATGCCCATCGGCATCGTCGTCAACTACCTGCCCGCGGGGCAGGCCATGGCCTGTATCTGCGTCGTGGCCTTTGCGCACATGGCGTGGAAGACAAACCTGATGACGATGACCAATGACATCTTTCCCACGCAGATCGTCGGCTCGGCGGCGGGAGTCGTTGGGCTTGGCAGCGGACTCGCCGGCCTCATCTTCATGCCGTTCGTCGGTCGCGTGGTGGATGCGTTCGGCTACGGCGGCGTCTTCTGGGTGATGGGCGTGCTCCACCCCGTCGCCATGACGATCGTGCTGGTGCTGGTGCGGCGCGGGCAGCCGAAGCAAGCCTGAGATAACCTGGAGCCCATGTCTTTCCGGGCCTTGCCGCTCTTCCTTCTTTCCTCACTGCTAGCCGCCGCCGCGCCGCTCCCCAAAGCCGCGCCCGATCAAGTGGGCGTTTCTTCGGAACGCCTAAGGCGCGTCCGCGCACTCTTGCAGCGCTATGTCGATCGCGGTGAAATCGCCGGCGCCGTCAGCATGGTGGCGCGCCATGGCAAGGTGGTGCACTTTGAAGCGCAGGGCGTCTCCGACCTTGAGACCAAAGCGCCGCTCCGCACCGACGCGATCTTCCGTCTCGCCTCGATGACGAAGCCCGTCACCAGCCTCGCCGTGATGATGCTGCATGAGGAGGGCCGCTTCCTGCTGGATGACCCGATCGCGAAGTTCCTGCCCGAGTTCAAAGACATGAAGGTGGCCGTAGCCAACGCACCCAACGAGCGCGCCGCTGGCGGCTTCCGGCTGGAGCCCGCCGCGCGCCCCATCACGATTCGCCATCTGCTTTCGCACACAGCCGGCATCGCCAGCGGCACCGCCGGTCCCGCCGTGGATCTGCTGAAGCAGCTCAACGCCACGCGCAAACCCGAGGACCCGTTGGCCGGCTACATCAAGCGCCTTGCCGCGCTGCCGCTGAACTTTCATCCCGGCGGCCATTGGGAGTACGGGCTTGCTACTGACGTGCTGGGCCGCTTCGTGGAAGTGGTCTCCGGCCAGAGTCTCGACGAGTTCTTCCGCCGCCGCATTTTCGAACCGCTCGCGATGCGCGACATGCACTTCTATCTGCCCGACGACCGGCTGCCGCGCCTCGTCACCGCCTACAAGCCCAAAGACGGTGGTGGCGCAGTCCTCGAAAAACTTACCGCGCCCGGACCCGCATCCCGCACCGGCCGCTTCTTCTCGGGCGGCGGCGGCCTTGCGGGTACGGCCGAAGACTACATGCGCTTTTGCCAGATGCTGATCGGCGGCGGCGAACTCGACGGCACGCGTCTGGTGAGCCGCAAAACCATCGAAGCGATGACCGCCAATCAGATCGGTCCGCTCACGTTGTGGCAGGATACGTACCGCAACTACGGCTTTGGCCTCGGCTTCCGCGTGCGCCGCGAAATCGGCCAGTCCGCCACGCTGGGTTCAGTAGGCGAATATGGCTGGGGCGGTGCGTACGGCACGTACTTCTGGGTGGACCCCGCGGAAAAAATGGTAGGGATTCTGATGATTCAACTCATGCCCTATGCGCACCTGAACCTGCGGCCTGAGTTTCAGAACGCCGTGACGCAGGCAATCGTTGACTAGCTGGCACGCCGGTATCCGGAGCACGTCTTCGGCCCGTGAGTATGCTGATAGAGCGCGACGCCGCTAATTAGAAGTACATCACGTCCTGCTGGGTCCGGCCCGAGGCGCTCAGCGAACAACGCCCGCATTCCACCCGGTACTGCGGCCAGGCCTTCTTCACGATCGGCGACACCACGTACTGGTCGTCCGGCAGATTCTCCATGGCCACCGACATGCGCGGATGGAACTTCGCCAGCGTTGCCTGCGCGCCTTCCATCGCCTTGTGCTCGGCGCCTTCCACGTCCATCTTGATAAACTCCACGCGCTCCAGTTTCAGTTCCGCCATGATGTTGTCAATGGCCTGCACCGGCACGCGCACTTTATTGGGCTTGCGACCTTCTTCCGGACGCTCCTCGAGAATCGCCGAGTCCAGCGCGGAGTTGTCGTAGTCGTAGAACTTCAACTCCTCCTCGCGATGCCACACGCCTTTGGGATACACAATCACGCGGCCTTCTTCAATCTGTTTGGCGAAGGTGCGGCGCAGCGCCTCTACGTTCCGCTCGCTCGGCTCAATCGCCACCACCAGCTTGGCGCCGGCCTGCAACGCCTCATGCGTAAACGTCCCGATATTGGCGCCGCGATCCAGCACCACATCGCCTTGCCGCACGCGCCGCTCGCCGTCGCCATACACGCGCGTGGCTTGTTCAGACAGCAGAAACGGCACGCTCGTTTCCGGCGGCGCCCAGAAGACCCCGTCCGGCGTCTGCCACTTCCACAATCCGCCGTTCGGTTCCTGGGCCAGAATCGCGCTGCGCGGCCCGATGGCGAGCGACGTGCGATTGAGTTCGTCAATCACCTGCTTGACCTTGAGGCTCTGTGGCAGCGGGCGCTCGCCGTCGCTGCCCGCCGTGTACGCCACCAGGAATATCGGCTCCGGGTAAATCCACAACGAGCCGATAAACAGTAGCGGGACCGTCATGAAGGCGATTTCCTTCTTGCTGAAACGTGGCTTGCGCGGCTTACTGGGCAGGGCGGTGGCGGTGCTCACGTTTATCTATCGGGTCAACCTGCGCGGCAACGCCGTTGTGAAAACGCCTTAGAGAGGGGCCGGAACCAACGTAGTTATTTCAGAATCTGCGTCACAGTGGCCACCGTGATCGGATGATACCCGGGCCGGGCCTTGGCGAAGATCGTTTCAGCGCGCACCCGGCCCGCGGGCGTCCTCACGAGTTCTTCGTAAATGGGCCGTACAAACTTGCGCCGGCCCACTCCAATGAGGAACGCCTCCAGGCGCGCCGCCGCCGGCTCATATCGATTGCGCGCGGCCATCAGCAGCCACTGTCCGGCGATCTCGGAGTTCTTTGACTTGGTGAAGCTGAACGCGCGGTCCAGGCCGGCCATCTTCGCCGCACCTAGATCTGCGGGAAACGCGCGCAGGAAGTGCAGCCAGTGGTGCGTGGTCCAGGTCTTGGTGATGGTGGCCGGCGGCACGGCGGGCCATGCGTGGACGGCTTCGTCCACGCGCGTGAACTCGTCTGAAACGGGCTTGGGCGCCGACGCCGGAATGCCGGGTTGGTGGAGCCACTCCTCAACTGGTACCTTCGCTGCCGCGGCCGGGTCTTTCTTCAGCAGGTTCTGTTGAAGAAACGCGAGGAAGTCCTGCGTGGTGATGCCCTGAAAGGCGAACGTTGAAAAGTAGGCGAGCAGGAACTGATCGAAGCGTTCGCGCCCGAAAGCCTCCTCCAGCGTCAGCAAAAACAGCGCGCCTTTTTCGTACGCAATCGCCGTCACGCCGTCGTCCGGGTCGCGGCCCTTGAGATCGATGTACAGGAGTTGGTCCGCCGCTGGGAGCTTGGCGATTTCCGCTTCGAGCTCCTGCCGCCCCAGTACGGCCTCCATCTTCGCGCGCGCCTCGCCGTACACCTGCTCTTGAATGCGCCGTTCCACGTACACCGTGAAGCCTTCGTTGAGCCAGAAGTCGCGCCACGTGGCGTTGGTGACGAGGTTCCCGGACCATGAGTGCGCCAGTTCATGCGCCACCAGCGACACCAGGCTCTTGTCGCCCGCAATGATCGTAGGCGTGGCAAACGTCAGCAGCGGATTCTCCATGCCGCCGAACGGAAAGCTGGGCGGCAGCACCAGCAGTTCATACTTCAACCACGCGTACGGCCCGTACAACTTCTCGGCCGCCTGAATCATCCGCTCGGTATCTTCAAACTCGCGCGCGGCGGCTTCCACTTCGCTCGGCTCGGCCCACACCCCGGTACGATGCCCCAATTGCCGGTAGCCGAGATCGCCCACGGCGAGCGCAATCAGGTACGACGGAATCCGGTGCGGCATCCGGAACGTGTATTCGCCGTTCGGCTCTTCCTTGGGATTGGCGAGGCGGAAATCGTGGCGCGACGCCATCAGCGCAATCAGATCTTTCGGAGTGCGGATGCGCGCGCGGAAGGTAGTGCGCACGGCCGGCGAATCCTGGAGCGGAATCCAACTGCGCGCGTGAATCGCCTGCGACTGTGTGAACAGATACGGGCGCTTCTTCCCTGCCGTTTGCGAAGGTTCGAGCCACTGCAGCGCGCTCGCCGCGGGCGACGTCGAGTAGTGCACCCGCACGCGGTCCACGCCTTCGCCGAGCGGCACCGTGAGCGGCGCGCCGAGAATCGGATCGGCCTTGCCCAGCGTGTAATTGGCCACCTTCAACTTGCCTTTCGGCCCCGCGGCGGTTTCCACGCGATCGATCGTCAGGTCGCGCGTGTCGGCCACCAGCGGCGCGGCGGCATCGCGCCGCAGCACGCTGAGTTCGGCCCAGCCGTGCAGGACCTTGCGGTCGAAATCCACCGTCAGATCCATCTCAATGTGGCGCGTCGAAACGAGGTGGGGCTGCGCGTAGCTATGCACATCCACGCGATGCGCGGGCGGCGCGGGCACAGGTTGATTCACGGAACACGACTCCACGGACAAGAAGGCAACGGCTGCAAGAATCGGTGTGCGGCGGCTCACCACAGCAACTTTAGCGCGAGTTGGCCCGAGCGTGGACCGCCAATCGAATACAGCGGATTCTGCCCGCCGTTCAAACCGCCCTGCCCGAGGCCGCGCCCGTACATCTGCGTGGACAACCCGAATAGCCGGTTGGCCAGGTTCCCGTCGGGCGCGCCGAAGCTGGGATGGTTCAGCACGTTGAAGAACTCAATACGCGCCTGGAGCTTCAACCGCTCGCCCAGGGCAAACTGCCGGCGCAACGCCATGTCCACTTGTTCAAGCGGAAAGCCGCGCAGCACGTTTCGGCCGAGGTTGCCGTTGGTTTGCTGCGTCTGTGCGCCGGTAAAGGCGGCCGGGTTGAAGCGGCGTCCCCCGGCCAGGCCATCGCTTTCGATATAGAGCGGCTGACCCGGCACGGTGTTGGGCCGCAAATCGAAGCTGCCGACCGCCGTCGCCACGCGCGTGAATACGTCGATGGGAAATGCCGAATGCGCGCGGAACACCGAATCGAGGCCCCAGCCGCGCCATTCATACGTCACCGCGCCGCTGAACAGATGGCGGATGTCGAAGTCCGACGGCCCGCGGTTGATGTTCACCGCCGAGACGGTGGCGGGAAGCTGCAGCGCGACGTTGTCGGAGTTGGCATCGATCGAGTGCGCCCAAGCGTAGGCGAGCTGCGCCTGGAGCCCGGCCCGCAGGCGCTGGGCGAACTGCATCTGCATCGCGTGATAATCCGACGTCGAATCGGCGCGCGTGACGGCCACGGTGTTGAAGAACTGGTAGCCCGCCTGCCCGTAGAGTTCCTTGCGCAGCAGCCGGCGGCCGAGGGCGCCCACACCCCCCATCGACGCCGTGCGCCCGGTACCGAGCCCCTGCTCCACGGTGAGATGCAACTGCGACGAGTACGGCATCGCAAAGCCCGGCGCAAAGACATTCACGTTGTCGAACCGGCCCGACGTCGTCACCGCCGGCACTGCCGCGATGTCGGCCGCATACGGATACGGCGCAAACGGCGGCCGCTTCACGCGGCGGTACGGCGGATTGCTCGAAGCAATCTGCTGTCCGCCGAGCGGGAGATCGTAGAACAAACCCCAGCCGCCGCGCAGCGTGGTCTCGCGTCCGGCCGATGCGCGCAACAGGTACGACACGCCGAGGCGCGGGGCAAAGGCGCCCTTCGGCGTTTTCCACAGCGGCGTGCCGGGCTCGCTCAACCGCGCCGTGGCTGGATTGTCGATGCCCACGGCGCTGTAGAGCGGGCGGCCGTCCAAGCCAGAAGGCGGAGGATTGTACTCCCAGCGGACGCCGTAGGTGAGCGTGAGCCGGCTGGTCGCGCGGAAGGTGTCCTGGACGTAGACCGACGTCGCGGCCTGCGCCAGGCGCATCCCCTCGGCGCCGATGATCACGCCCGCCGGCGCGCGGCCGCCCAGCAATCCCGTGGGACCTTCCAGTCCGATGAACACGCCGAACTGCTGATAGAGCGGCGCGCGGATCTCAGGTGCCAGACGCCGCCAATCGATCCCTAACTTGTATTGATGCCGGCCGTTGTGCACACCCGTGTGGATGGCGGCGTTGTGCTGCGTCTGCGCGTTTTTGGCGATGGTGCCGACGGCGAGGCCCTTGATGCCCACCGGCAGAATGCCGGCCGAGGCAAGCGTGGGGTTGGTGAATGACGGGAACCAGAAGGAGTCCGGCGGTGGCGCGGCGCCCCCGAGCGCGTCGAGCCTCACGTCAAACAGCCCGTCGTTGTAGCCCCAATTGAAACGCGCTTCGGTGGAGATACGCGGCGATAAAGACAGCGTCGCACCCAGTGTCAGCGCGCGCGTGTTGGCTTCGTTCAAGGTGATATTGTTCAGCGCGAGGTCATACTGATTGGCCACCGGTCCGCGCAGTTGAATCGACGAAGGCGCTTCGCTGAAGCGCGCAAACAAGGTGCCACGCGAACCGAGTGCATGATCCACGCGTCCGGTTGCGGTATTGAGGGTCGCCGGATTCGAGTAGCTGGCTGCAAAGCGTCCGAAGCCGCCGCCGATCGGCTCGCGGTTGGGCAGCGGATACGCATTCAGAATCGGCCGCACATTCGGCGCGGCCCGCAAACGCGTCTCGGCCGCCGGATACACGTCGGTGGCAAACTGCGGCTGGCGCAGCCGCAAGCCTTCATACGTCGCAAAGAAGAACGTACGGTCGCGCACGATCGGCCCGCCGATCACGCCGCCAAAATCGTTCTGGCGCACGGGGGCGCGCGGCAACCGGTCACGGTTGGCAAACCAATCGCTGGCGTCCATCTTGTCGTTGCGCAGGTAGTTGAAGATCGACCCGTGCAGTTGGTTGGCGCCAGACCGCGTGACGATCGAAATCTGTCCGCCCGCCGTCCGCCCGAACTCCGGCGCAAAGCCCGACGTCTGCACGGTGAACTCCTGCATCGCGTCCACGGGCACCATGCCGCTGGTGCCGCCGGTGGCGGTGAACGCCGGCAGCACACCATCGGAAGACGCCGCCAGCACGGGCCCGGACGAAATACCGAACGCCGCGCTCACGCCGTCAATCATCAGCGAGTTCGATCCGGTGCGCTGGCCGTTCACCGAGAACTGTCCCTGATTGCGCGCGGTGGCGGGCGTCTGCACTACGCCGGGCGTCAACGCGATCAGGTTCTGGAACGTGCGCCCGTTCAGCGGCAGATTCTCTACAAATTGGCGGTCCACCACCGTGCCCACCGCCGCGCTTTCCTGCACCACGTTCGCCGCGCGTTCGGTGACCGATACCGACTCGGTCCGCGCAGCCGCCACGGCGAGCGCCACGCGCACCGAGCGTACGTCGTGAAGATTGAGTTCCACATCCAGTTTCGTCGCGGCAAACTGCGCCTTGCTGATTTCCACCCGGTACGCGCCGGGGGCAAGCGCGGGGAACGTGAAAGTCCCCTCCACATCCGTCATAGCCTGCCGGCGGAAGCCAGTCGCGGGCTGTTCCAGCTTTACCTCGGCCTTTTGAAGCGCCCCGCCAGAGGCATCGGTAACCGTGCCGCTCAAAGTGGCTGTGGGAGTCTGGGCCCCGGCCAGACTCGCCAGGGTCAGGAGAGAAAGCAACCGCTTCATGTGCAATTCAATTGCAATTGTAGCAATCCGTCCCTCCGTCACGCCACTGACAGCATCAAGGTGCTAAACTCACAACACTTCCATGGTTTGGAGTCGTGTATGCGATCATCCAGAGGGGGGGGGCCGTGCTCTGGGCGGACCACATGCGCCTGTGTGTGCTCCCGCCGTCCGACACGGACGTGTTCTTTTGACAATAGAAGGCGAAAAGGAGTTTCCATGCGGTCTGTCCTCACCACGTGGCTTCGGCTTGCGCTTGCTTGCCTGTCCGGCAGCGCGCTGTTTGCTCAGTCTGACAACACTTACATCACCGGTTACGTGCGAGATCCGCAGGGCGCCGCGATCGTCAATGCCAACGTCGTTGTAACGAATGAAGGCAATGGCTTTACGCGAACGGTGAAGACCAACGAATCGGGCGTCTACAACGCCACCAACCTGCAGCCGGGCTTTTATTCCGTTACCATCGAGGCGACCGGCTTCAAGAAGTTTTCTCAGACCAGGAATCGCCTGGAAGCGGCCATTCCGCTGAACGTTTCGGCTGAGCTTTCCATCGGCCAGTTGACCGAATCGGTGACGGTGGAAGCCGACATCGCTCAGCTCAACACCGAGTCGGCGACCGTGGGCAAGACGGTGGAACAGCAGCAGATTCAGAATCTGTCGCTGAACGGCCGCAACCCCCTGTTTCTGGCGATGCTGAAGCCGGGCGTTCGGCGCGGTTCGCCGATGACGGGTTTCAGCTACGGGCTGGACTCGGGTGGCTTCACCATCAACGGCGCGCGGTCTCAGGATAACCTGATCACGTTCGACGGCGCGGTGGGCGTGCGCACGCGCGCCAACGGCACGTCGGTGACCACGGCCGACGCCGATACGATTCAGGAAGTGCAAGTGCTGACATCGTCCTACTCGGCCGAGTATGGGCGTTCGGGCGGCGGGCAGATCCGCATGGTCACCCGCTCTGGCACGCGCGATTTCCATGGCTCGTTCTACGAGTTCCTGCGCAACAACAAGCTCGACGCCAATAGCTGGAACCGCAACCGCCGCGCGGCGACGAATTTCACCGCGCCGCTGAAGTTCAACCAGTTCGGCTTTGTGTTGAGCGGTCCGGTGACGATTCCGGGCGCGTTCAACAAGAATCGCGAGAAGCTGTTCTTCCTGTTCGGCCAGGAGTACGTGCGCCGGCGGTTTGAGGATACGCTACAGAATCGGGTACCGACGATGGCGATGCGCCAGGGTAACTTCAGCGAACTGCTGGGGCCGAACATCTACTACGGCAGCCCACGCACGATCAACGATCCCACCAACAATACGCCGTTCCCGAACAACACGATTCCGGCCGCGCGCATGAGCTCTAACGGCCGCGCGTTCCTGAACACCTACTACGCACCCAACGGCGCGTTCGGCACCAACAACTGGCTGCTGGTCCGTCCGGGCTGGCAGAACCAGCGCAAGGACACCTTGTCGATCGACTACAATCCGACGCAGAACCAAGTGATCCGGTTCCGCAACAACAACTACACCTTCACGGCGCTGGACACCAGCCGCGGCGGCTTTGATTACGCCATCACCGACTGGTCGCGTCCGAACAAGACGGCCAGCCTGGCGCACACCTGGAGGCTGAGCCCCACCATGATCAACGAGTTGAACGTCTCGGCTTCGGTGGACCGCGTCTACATCGGGATCGACCGCACGGGCGAGCGCTACCTCCGTTCCCGCCCGGGCATCAACTACCCCTACATCTTCCCCGACCGGAAGGAGATTTTCGATAAGTTGCCTACCATCGAAATCCCCAATCTCGGCACCATCGACGGCGGACCTTACCCCGCCTCGTCCTCTGGACCGATCTACAACATCTGGAATAACTTCACTAAGATTTCCGGCAACCACACGTTCAAGTTCGGCGGCATCTTCGAGCGCTCGGGCCAGAACGATTTCGACCAGATCAACGTGTCCGGCGTTCCCGGCGGCACCAACAACCAGAATGGCCGCTTCGTGTTCAACGACGTGCGCGCCGGCGGCGCTCCTGGCACCGGGACCGGCATGGCCAACGCCGCCATGGGCCTGTTCTCCACCTACGCCGAAATCGGCCCGCGGAGCTTTACGCCGTACCGCAGCCACAGCTTCGAGTTCTTTGGCCAGGACGCATGGCGTGTGACGTCGAAACTGAAGCTGGAATACGGATTTCGCGGGACATGGATGAACGGCTACTACAAGTCGCTGTGGGGCAACATCGCCTATTTCGACCCGGCCAAGTACAACCAGGCCAACGCGGCGGTGCTGGAGCGCGGCACCGGCAACTTGCTTTCCGGCGACCGTTTCAATGGCGTGGTCATTCCGGGCTCTTCGTTCCCCAATGCCGGCAAGGGCCGTGTACCGGCGATCGACTCGGGCGACTTCAACCGCCTCCTTTCCGGTGGTAGCCCGTATCCGTCTCCGAACCAGTTCGACATCATGCCCCGCTTCGGCATGGCGTATTCGCTCAGCCAGAAGCATGTGCTGCGCGCCGGCGGCGGCGGCTTCATCTCGCGTCCGGGGGTGTACGACTCGGTGTTCCTTGGCGGCAACCCGCCCTGGCAGCCGATGGTGTCGGTCACGGCCGGCTCGGCGGATAACCCGGGCGGCGGCACGCGCGCGCAGTTTCCGCAATTCTTCATGACGATCGACCGGGCTTACCGGATCCCGCGCGGTTACAACTGGAACGTCACCTACCAGCACCAGCTCACCAGCGACACGACGGTGGAAGCCGGCTACATCGGTTCGGTGGGCAACTACCTGTCGCGCGAACGCGACCTGAACCAGCTTCCCACCGGGACAACGTTCCGGCCGGAGAACCTGGCCAACGCCGCCGCCGGCATCCCGCGCGCCGACGTCAACTTCCTGCGGCCGTTCAAGGGCTTTGCCAACATCCCGATGCTGGAACACTCGGGCCGCAGCCAGTACAACGCCTTCCAGCTTGAAGTGAACCGCCGCTTCAGCAAGGGTCTGCTCTACGGCTTCGCCTACACACTGTCGAAGACCATGGACAACAACTCGGGCCCGCGGGAAGGTTTCATCGACGCCTTCAATCAGCGGTTGAACTGGGGCAAGTCGGGCAACGACTCGCGCCACATCGCCATCACCAACTTCGTCTGGGACATGCCGCTCTTCAACAACAAGGCCGGCGCGCTGCGTACGGTGTTGGGCGGCTGGCAGATGTCCGGCTCGATCCACTTCCAGACGGGCACGCCGATTTCGATCGGCAACGGCGACGACTATCTCGGCATCGGCTCCACCAATGGCAAGACGTGGAACCTGAATGGCGAGCCCAATCGTCCGCGGCGGTTTGCCAACGAAAACGCCGCGGGCAACTTCAACGGCATCACTGATTTCTGGTTTCAGCGCACGGCCAACGGCCAGCCGTGGGCCACCCGCCCTGCCGATGGTACGCTGCCGAACCAGAACCGGAATTCGATCGGCTTCAACAATGTGGGCTTCCAGAACTGGAACGCCACCATGTTCAAGTCGTTCCGCTTCATGGAGCGTCATTCGGTGCAGTTCCGCGCCGAGTTCTTCAACCTCCCGAATCACCCGAACTGGAACGGCGTCGACACCAACCCGACGTCGGCCACCTTCGGCATGGTGAACGGCAAGGGCAGCGAGCGCAACGTTACGTTGAGCCTCCGCTACTCGTTCTAGTAGCCATCGCACAGGGATTCCGGTTTTTCTTCAATGCCCGCCAGCGCCCACCGGCTCTGGCGGGTTTTTTTGTTCGCCCGCGTGGGGCGGGCTTTCAGCCCGCGCGGGACTTTTAGTCCCGCCCTTCCGCCCGTGGACCACCGCCGAACAAAACCGGAGTTGCGCTATGGCAGCGCTACTTGCCTTCGATGGCCGAGAACAACTCGGGGAGCGCCACGGTGTACTCGCCGGCGTGCAGCGCGTCGGCCACGCGCACCGGTTCGCCCGTCGCGCGATGATACTCCCATGCCGTGCGCTTCACTGGGTCCACCACCCAGCAATAGGGCACGCCCCACTCGTGATACTCGTCGCATTTGGCGAACGTAGCGCCTAGGCGGTCGTCCGGGGAGAGCACGTCGCAGCAGAGCAATACGGGTTCGGTGGGGTAAGGCTGCTCCACCTTCAATGCACCGATCACGTCGGGGATCAGATACCTACCCGGCGACAAACGAAGGGTCACGTCCGGCGCGGTGTGAAGGCCCTGCTTGGCCAGCAGCACTATCAGCCTCAGCATGATCAAGCCATGAAGAAATGTTGGCATAAATTTGGGGAACAGCACGCCGTCGCGATCCTCGCAGTTGGGCTTCTCGGTCCGGCGCAAATAGTCCTCAACCGAAACGAGTGTTGCAATAGCACCCATGCTCAAATCTTACTCCCCGCCTGCCGTGAATGCCCCGCCCACGCGTGCCGCCGCCGCACGCTCCCGCCGCCCCCAACCCGTTGCATTTCGCGGCTGGCGTCCGAGTTGCTACAGAATATTGTCTGAAGCGAACCCCGGCTGCGCTGCTCCTGTCGCTGGTCGCCCTCCCGGCGGTCTGGGCCCAGGGCGACACCTTCACTGCTCACTCGCGCCTCGTGGTGGTGCCCGTCGCCGTCACCGACGCCAAGGGCAAGTTCATCGACGGCCTCACCGCCGCTGACTTCACGCTGCTTGACAACGGCCGCGTGCGCGACGCGCAAGTGGACTCGTGGGAAACCGGTGCAGCGCCCATCTCGCTGGTGATCGCCGTGCAAGCCTCCGGCATCTCCGCCGCGGCGCTCGACAAGATTCACAAGGTGGGCGCGATGATCCAGCCGCTCATCACCGGCGACCGGGGCTGTGCCGCTGTCGACGCGTTTGCGTCGCAGGTCCGCTGGCTGCAGGAGTGCACGAGCGACCCGGCCCGCATCGGTCGCGCGCTGGAAAGCATCCAGCCCGGCGAACCGAAAGCGGCGCGCATGCTGGATGCCGTCAGCCAGGGCATCGCGCGATTGAAGCGCCGCGCCAATACCCGCCGGTGCTGTTCCTGCTCTCTGAATCGCGCGACCGCGGCAGCGAGACAGCGCTGGATTTAGTGATCGCCGAAGCGCAGTCGGCCTCGGTCACCGTCTACGGCGCCACCTACTCGGCGTTCAAAACCGCCTGGACCGCGCGCCCCACGGGTGAGCCGCCCACGCCCATGCCGCGTGGACGCCGCCTGCCGCCTACCGAAGAAAACCGCCCCACGATTCTCTCGCCGGGCCAGATTCCGCCGCCCGAACAGCGCGCCGACATCGCCGGCGGTCTCGGCGAGTTGAAGCGCGTGGGCGAGCCGGAGACGGTCAAGCTGCTGGTGGAAGCGACGGGCGGCGCGAAGTTTCCGTTCGCGCGCCAGCGCGCGCTCGAAGACGCCATCGAGAAACTGGGCGCCGAGCTCCATTCGCAGTATGTCTTGAGCTTCGCGCCCATTGAGGATACGCCGCCCGGCTTCCGGCGTCTGGAGGTTCGCGTGAAAAGCAAAGCGCACCGCGTGCGGGCGCGCCCCGGCTGCTGGGCCATTGCGCCCTGAAGCACCGGCGCAGTGCGCTGCGGCAGCGGCACCACCCAACAGGCCGCCGCGAGTACCACCACGCAAGCCGCCAGCACGCGTAACACCGCATCGTACGTGCCGTCGCGCGCGAGCGTTGACGCGAGCAGCACAGGCCCGGTGGCCGAGGCGAACACCGTGAGCATCTGCGCGGCGCCTCGAATCCGCCCCAAATGCGCGCGCCCGAAAACCTGGCTCCAAACCGAAAAGAACATCACCGTCACGATGCCGCCCGCGACGCCCATCGCCGCGGCCCACAGTATCGTCTGCGTAACCGTGGTCACCAACCGCAGCGCGGCCATACCTACCGCCATCAGCCGCTGCAAAGACCACCGCGGCGCCAGCCATCCGCCCGCGAAATTCGCCAGCAAACCAAGCATCGTGCTCACCACCAGCGTTTGATGGTAGACCGCCGGCGGAAAGCCGCGCTGCGCGAGGATCGATTCGTTGAAGAGCGCAATGCCCGAGCACACGAGTCCAAACGCCGCGCTTGCGAGGCCAAACATCCAGAACGCGGGCGTAGTCAGCGCTTCTCCAAACGTCAGGTCTTCGGGCTGCGCGCGGAGGTCTTGCCGCTTCCCGCTTCGGCATCCGCATTCGACGCAAACAACCACACCAGCGGGAGGAAGACGAGCAGCAGCGCTAGCCCCACTCCCTGCCACGACGCGCGCCACCCGTAGGCCACTACTGCTGCGCCCACCGACGGAAACGCCGCATGAAGCCGATGCTCACCAGCAGCGCGTAGATGCCCATCGCCATCGGCAGGCGTCGCGCGAACCACTTGCCCGCGTGCGCGAGACTCACCACGGACAACGCGCTTTGCCCGAGCCCGCGCGTGAGCGTCACAAACACCGCGAACGTCCAGAAGCCGGCTGAGGCGCGACTCATGCCCACCACCGTCAGCCCCAGCGCCACGGCCAGCGCCGCCAGCAGCCGCCGCGCGCCCAACCGGTCCGTCAGCCGGCCCACCGGCAGGCAGAACAGCGCGCCGATGAGAGTGGCCCAGAAGTTGAGCGACGCGAAGGCAACGCGATCGAGCCCGAGGTCCGCCAGCAGCGGCTCGGTGACGAGACCCAGCCCTTGCGTGCGGCCGGGGAGCGTTGCCACCATCGCCAGCGCGGCAATGCCGAGGTTGCGCCAGCCGGGGTGCCATGCGTTGCGATGCATCACAGCGAAACTGCTATGGTAGCTTGACCGTCCCGATGGATCTTACGCTCTGGACCATTCGCGCTTCGGCGCTGTGCTACGTGGCCGCGCTTGCCGGCCTGCGCACGCCCGCGATGTGGACCGCCGGCTGCGCGTTGTTCCTCGCGCACGCCGCCGCGGCCTTCCACTTCCATCACCACTGGAGCCACGCGGCCGCCTACGCCGAAACCGCGCGGCAAACGCAGGAATTGTTCGGCGTGCCGAGCGGCTTCGGCCTCTGGTTCAAGTATGTGTTCGCGCTCGTGTGGCTGGTTGACGTGATCTGGTGGTGGCGTGCGCCGGCCCGCTACGCCGCGCGCCCGCGCTGGCTGCACGCCGCCGTGCATGGCTTCATGGCGTTCATGTTCTTCAACGGCGCAGTGGTGTTTGCCTCCAGCCCCACCCGCGGACTGGGCTTGGCCGCCACGGTGTGGCTCGTGGCGCGGCGCCTCACGCGGTAACGGGCTTCGCCGCGCGCAGAAACGCCGGATCGAGATCCACGCCCAACCCCGGCCCCGACGGCACCTTCAACTTCCCGCCCTCGCTCTTCAGCGAAGACGTGGCCGACGATACCGGCAGCGCGTCGTCTTCGCCCTTGTACTCCTGATGCGCGCCCACGTTCGGGACACACGAAGCAAAGTGCGCGATGTACAAATAGCCCAGCCCGCCGCCCGACATGTGCGGCGTGCAATCGATGCCCGCGGCCGCGGCCATGCGCGCCACCTTCATTGAACGGATCAGCCCGCCGAAGTACAGCAGATCGGGCTGCAACACCTGCGCCGTTCCGGTTTCAATGATGCGGCGGAAGCCCCGCAGGCTCATCTCCTCTTCGCCGATCGCGATGGGCAGCGTCAGCGCGTTGGCAATTTCGCGCGTTTCGTCGTAGTAGTCAAACGGCACCGGTTCTTCGAGGAACGCGAACTTGTGCGCTTCCATCACGCGCCCCATGCGGATCGCCAGCGGCACGTCGTAGGAGCCGTTGGCGTCGGCATACAGTACCATCTGGTCACCGAAGGTTTTACGCGTGAGCGGAATCAGCGCGAGGTCGCGGTTCGTCGAAGCCGCGTCATGCTTCATGCGCGCGCCGAGGCGAAACTTGATCGCGCCCGCGCCCGTTTCTTCCGCGATCTTGCGCAGGTAGTCAATCTCCGCCTCTGGCGAGTTGCCGCGGTTGCCGCTCGCGCGGTACACCGGAATCTCGCGCCGCACGATGGGCCCGAACAAAGCGCCCAGCGGCTTGCCGGCGGTCTTGCCCAGCATGTCGAGAATCGCAATCTCCACCACCGCCACCGACACCCAAAACGGCAGCCCTTGCCACTTGTAGTTGGACTGCGCGAGATAAACGTCGTTCAGCAGCAATTCGAGTTTCCGCGCATCATTGCCGGTGAATGACGGCGCCACGCGCTTCAGCAGAATCGGATACGCGCTCGCCATCACAGAACTGTGCGCATCTGCATATCCCACCGCGCCGTCACGCGACCGCGCGCGCACGAAGTAATGCTTGCCGCTTTGGAGAAGCTCAATGGACTCGATCGTCACCGGCTGCGCGGCCAGATTGGATTGCAGCACCGGCGCGTGCATCGCCGTTGCGAGTCTCGCGCTCAGGGGCTTGGGAAGGGCAAAAGCGCCGGAGGCTGAGGCGGCGGCGAGTGAAGTAAGGGATTGGCGGCGGGTCACGCACTTAATTCTAACGCCCGCCTCCCGTTTGCACGTATCCTATCCAAAGACTCTGATGACCAGCTATCCTCTCACCCGCCGCAATGCTGCCGGCGCTGTGCTCTCCGCCGCAGCCGCCGGACTCTCCGCCGCTGCCGCCAAAGACCGTCCCAACATTCTCTGGATCCTCGGCGACGATCTCGGCCCGCAACTCGGCTGTTACGGACATCCCTTGGTTTCAACGCCCCACGTAGACCGCCTCGCCGCCGCCGGCACGCGCTTCACGCACTGCTTCACCACGGCGCCCGTTTGCTCGCCGTCGCGCTCGGCCTGGAACACCGGCGTCTATCAAACCACTTTCGGCGCGCACAACCACCGCAGCCACCGGCAGGACGGTTATGGTTTACCCGGCGGCATTCGTCTCGTCTCGCACCGCCTGCGCGATGCCGGCTACTTCACGGCCAACGTCACCGACATCGCTCCGGGGCTGCGCGCGTCGGGCAAAACCGACTTCAACTTCCAGCTCGATGCGAAGCCCTTTGACGGCACGCATTGGCGGCAGCGCGCGAACGGCCAGCCGCTCTACGCGCAGATCAATTTCACCGCGCCGCACAAGGGCCCCGTGTGGCCCGCCGCGCGCAAGCAGGCCAAGCTGATCGATCCGGCGAAAGTGGACTTGCCGCCGTACTATCCAGACCGTCCGGTGGTGCGCGATGAAGTGGCCAACTATCTCGATGCGGTCAACTACTGGGATGCGCAGGTGGGCGCGGTGCTCGATCAATTGAAAGCCGACGGGTTGCTGGAGAATACCGCGATCTTCGTATTTGGTGACAACGGTCGCTGCCTCCTGCGCGGCAAGCAGTGGCTGTACGATCCCGGTACGCACATTCCGCTGATCGTGCACTGGCCGGGGTCCGTCAAAGCCGGCGTGGTGCGGCGCGACCCCGTTATCTCGCTCGACATCACCGCCACCACGCTCGCCATGGCCGGCGTGCCGCGCCCGGAACTTTTCCACGGGCAGGATCTGTTTGCCTCGCGCCTCAGACCGCGCACGCACATCTTCACCGCACGCGACCGTTGCGACATGACCGTGGACCGCATCCGCGCCGTGCGCGACGGACGCTACAAGCTCATCCACAATTTTCTGTCGGACCGCCCGTACACGCAGTACAACGAGTACATCACCAAGAGCTACCCCACGCAGCAGGTGATCAAGGATCTGCACGCCGCCGGAAAGCTGAATGCCGTGCAGTCGCAGTGGATGGCCGAGACGCGGCCCGAGTTCGAACTCTACGATCTGCAAGCCGATCCGAATGAGGTGCGGAATCTCGCGCAGGAAGCCTCGCATCGAAAAACACTCGCGCGCCTGACGCGCGAGTTAGACAAGTGGATCGAAGAAATGCGTGACGCCGGCCGTAGACCGGAATCGCGCGAGACGCTGCTGCGCGAAGAGCCGCGCGCTCGGCCCGTGGTTTGATGGCTACTTCTTGGTGGCGCGGGGACGAGGGCCGGGGGCAGGGGCGGGTTTTTCGGCCAGCAGCCGGTCTGCCCATTGCGCCGTTTCGCGTTCCTCACTGTAGAAGTGGGCCTGCTCCCCGGTGAACTGCGCGCGGACCACGCCGTTCTTGTCGATGATCGCTTTCCAGGGAACGGACGCGCGCACCATCACGGGCAGTTGCATGAACTCGCGAGCGACGGTGTCTCTGATCACACCGACGGGGAAGTTCACGTTGAAACGCTTGATGAACTCCGGCACCAATGGATTCACATCCATGCCCGCCATCAGCACCTCGAGACCCTGGCTCCGGTACTTGCTATAGAGGCCGCTCATGACCTGAGCGGATTTTTGGCAATGCGGTCAAGAAGTGAGAATGCACGAGAAGGCCAGCACCTTGCCGCGATACTGGCTCAGTTTCACCACGTTGCCCGCAGGCAATGCGATACTCAAGTCTCCGCCTGGGCGGGGTACCTCCGCGGCCGAAAGCTGCGAACCTGCCGAGGCCGAAAAAATCAATCCAGTGGCAGTGCGTCGAGTCATGAAAAATCCTCCAGCGCCTTATGATGCGCTTTCGAGAATGAACGTGGGCGCCATGCCGGCCAGCGTGGAGAAGGCCGACGAGGCGTCTTTCACTTCCGTGGAGCAGGTTTCCACCTTCCCAAGATAAATGTGCGGGTGGACTTCGATTTCCATCTTGCGCAGCGTGACCGAGCCGTCCTGCATCACCGGGAACTGGTCTGACACGGGCTGCGACCGTTCCTGCACGACATAGGGCGCGCGTAGCGCCATCTTCAACGCGCGGTCCCAGCCGGCGTCGTCGATTTCCCAACCCCGGAAGGTGGGCCGGTCTGCCGTGGCGTCGTTGGGCGACATCACCAGGTGCTCGCGGTTATTCAAGATGTACTCGGGCAGGTCGATGGGCTTGCTGTCGCGCGTCGAGGCGCCTGCGGCCACCAAACGCGTCCACGGCAGATGTTCGCGGATGGCCTGGCGCTCGGCCGCCGGAAACTTGGCGGTCAGCGTTTCGTCGGTGAGCAGCGAGTACAGCGCCTTTTTCTGCACCAGTTCAGCGCGGAAGCTGTTTACCACGCAGGCGCCGCCTTCGCGGTACGCTCGTACTAGCGGATGCATGAGATCGAAGCGCACCAGCAACTCCTGCGCGCTCACCTTGCGGTAGACGATGTCGATCTGAAAGTCGCCGCGGCACAACACGCCGTTGCGGTACTCAAGCTGTTCGGGTGTGATGGACTCGCTGGGATATCCCGAGCGCCGGAAATATTCACACAGCAGTTCGCTTTCCTGCGAGGGCGTATGCTTGAAGGGCGGCCGGAATTCCACCACCGCGATGCACGGGAATTTCTTGCGCTGTTTGCCCGCCGCTTTGTAGGCCGACAGCAGCGAAAGCATCAGCCGCTTCATGCCCTGCGTTTTGGATAGGTTGTACTTCTTGCGCAGTTCCTTGACCGGAGCGGTGTTGTAGAACAGTTCCGAGAGCGTGTCGTTGTACACGATGCCCGCCGGACTGTCGCCCACCGAGTGCACAAACCGGAAAACGCCGTTGTGCAACTGCGCGCCGAATATCGACGTCACCGCGAGATGCGGGTAGCCGGGGTCCACGCCAGCCAGCATTTTTTCACCGGGCAGCAGGTCCAGGCGATTCAGCAGCAGCGGTGTGTTGAGCATCATCTGCCGCATCCGCTCCATCGCCGTGTACAGCGCCTCGGCTGCTTTGGCCATGGAGGCCAGTTGGCGGCGGCTGACGAAATGCGGACGCAGAACGGGGCACACCGGGCGGCCGCCGGACACGAGATTGTGCGCGGCCATCTCCTGATGTATACTCTCGGCCCAAGCCAAGTCCCGATATGCTGGTCTGTCCAGCAAGCGGTGATAGCGGCTAACCGCCTCTTCAAGCGCTGTCATACTTCGGTCGGTAACTGCCGGCTCCGTGTAACTGAAAACCGCACCGGCTATCCTTCCTCTTCGAGGCCAAAAAATAGTATGGCACAAACGTGGCCGTTCGCCAAACATGCCAATGGCTACAATAGCCTGTAAATTATGGAAAAATCAACACTTTTAGTTATCTGATGAGAGTGCCGGAGGCCGTAACTGGCAAAATTGGGCCCCTTAGTCTAGCACGGCGCCGATGGTGGACGGAGCGTTACCTTCGAGACGGTTGTTTACAAAAAAGAACCCGCGCTCACCCCATTCGCGCGTGCGGGCCGCCAGCATCTTCAGGGCCTGCCGTGCTTCGGGATTGGGGTCACGCACTGCCGTGTACGGCTGGAACATCTCCACGGCCTGCTCATAGGCGCGGCCCTGGCGCAGCAACGCGCGCACGACCGTGAAGTCTGTCGTGAAGATCCCCGGCGTAGCCGCTTGTTCGCCGAGTGTGGGCATGCGGGTCCAGGCGTTGAGCACATGCGCCACCCGGCGGTCGGCCAGGGCCGACAGGTACAGGTGACCGAGAAACTCCGGGTTGCGGATCTCCACCGCGTAACGGAATCCCGCCGGGAGCCGTCCGAGAAAATGATCGAGGTCCATCACGAAATCTTCCTCGCGTTCGTAGGCGCCGCGCGGGAACGCGCCGAATTCGAAGATCAGCACGGCCACTCGTTCGCGGTAAGGGGTCAGCGGCTCGGCAAACAACGCTGTGAACGCCTCGGCGTCCAGAAACGACGCATTGGTGAGCCCGGCGCGCGGGCCGTACCGGGCGTGGCGCGGCCACTGGCGTACCGTGATCTCCTCGGGCACCTTGAAGGCAAACTGCAGCGGCGCTGGTGCAGCGGCAAACAGCTTCTCCCAATAATTGGGAGCGGGGAACTGGTAGAAGCTGAAGTCGCCGCAGACGATCGGGAAGACCTCGGCGTATTCGGCCAGGCACGAATCTTCAAATCGCCTCTGGCTGAAGCGTCCGCGCGTGAGGTAACGCTCTTCGGTATAGATCTGACCCACCCAGCCCGGGTACTTCCAGGAACTGGTGCCGAACCATACGCCCGCGGCGGCGGCGCGGCGCAGCTTCGCGGCAAGTTCGGTGCGGAATGCGGGCGGCTCAGCGGGAAACAGCGGTAGCATCCGCGGTGTTTACCAGACGCTGGCCGCGCGTTGCCCGTACGGGTCCGCGCCTGCTTCAATCACGCCGTTTGATCGCATCTGCAGCAGCACCGGCGCCGAGCCGCTGTTCCACCGCGAACGCGTTTGCACCTTGTGGCCGCGCGAAGCCAGTTCGGTCACGACGCTTTGCGGCACTCGCTCATCCAGCAGCAGATCGCCCGGACTCATGCCGTGATTATCGAACGACGACACCAGGTGGCGCGTCTGAATACGCGGCGCTTCCACGGCCATTTGCGCATCCATACCGTATTCCACCACGTTGAGGATCAACTGCAGCAACGCCTGATCCTGGTTGTCGCCGCCGGGCGTAGAAAGCGCGAGGTAGGGCCGCCCGCCGCGTGTCACCAGCGTGGGGCTGAGGGTGATGCGGGGGCGCTTGCCGCCGGCCAGTTCGTTCGGATGGCCTTCCACCAGCAGAAAACTCTGCGCGCGCTGCGAGAGCGGAACGCCCAGTTCCGGCACAATCACCGAAGGGAGCCATGCGCCGGACGGTGTGGCCGAAAACATGATGCCATCCTTGTCGATGGCGTCAATGCACGTGGTGTCGGCGGCCGTCAGTTTCTCACCGAGCGGCAACCGCACGATGTCGGTTGCAGACGGATGGATGGATGGAAACCCGCTGACTTGCCCGGGCCGGAACTCCTGTGAACTGCGCGCTGAGATCAACGCTCGGCGCTCGGTGGCGTACTCCTTGGACAGCAATCGCTCGGCGGGGACTTTGGCAAAGCGCGGGTCGGCGTAATAGGTGTCGCGGTCGGCGTACACCAGCTTCATGGTTTCCGCCAGCCGGTGTACGTACTCGGTCGAATTGAATTTGAGCGAACGCAGATCAGTCGCTTCCAGCATGTTGAGCGCCTGGAGCAGCACCGGTCCCTGGCTCCAGAAGCCGGGCTTGTACACCTCATAGCCCCGATACGACGTGATCGCAGCCTCTTCCGGCTTCAGCCGGAAGTTAGCCATGTCGTCGTAGTTCAGCAGCCCGTGGTGCTCCTTCACAAATGCCGCGATCTTGCGCGCGATTTCTCCGCGGTAGAAAAAGTCGCGCACCGCATCGATGGCCTGCTCCCGCCTTTTGCCGGCGGCGAGCGCTTTGGCTTCGACGTCTACCAGGCGCCGCAGCGTCGCCGCCAGTTCCGGTTGCCTGAAGATCTCCCCGGGAAACTGCGTGCGGCCCTCGGGCATGAAGTAGCGCTTGGAAAAAGGCCAACGCTGGAAGAAGTCCTTCGAACGCGCGATGGTGGAGGCCCGTGTGAGATCGAGCGGCATCGCGTCAGCCAGTTCAATCGCAGGCTGCAGTACGTCGCTCAGCGGCTTCACGCCGAAATCGCGCAGCGCCACCAGCGCGGCCTCCGGCATGCCGGGCACCAGCGCGGGCAGTACACCCGCCACCGGAACCATGCCCTTCAGTCCGTTCTTCTCGATCGCGTCGGGGAAAAATTCGCCCGCCAGCATCTTGCGCTTGCGGAAAAACTCGGCGGTCGCTTTCTTTGGCATCGGGCCCACGCCAGCGATGGCGAATACCTTGCCCTGCTTGGTGCGGATCAGGATGGGGGCTTCGCCGCCCAGCCCGAAATGGGAATACTCGGTTACCGCGCCCACCCACAACGCCGCCACACCTGCATCGACGGCATTGCCGCCGGCGTGATACAGCCGGAGTCCCGCTTCGGTTCCATGCGCCGTGCCCGCCGCAACGCCGCCGCGAAGACCACGCACTGTTTGTAGCACGGGGTGTTCAGACCAGTATCGGCCCTGCGCCCAGAGCATGCCGCCCGCCGCGAACAACAGCGCGGACAACACCAGCGCCGCTGCCAAACCCCGCCTCTTACTCTGCATAAGACCCACCTTGATTATAATGACGCATTGGATTCCGATCGCCCCCCCCCGCCGCCGCAGCCGCAGTCCGCCGCCCCGGGCGAAGACGAGCCCATGCTGTATTGTCCGGTGTGCAGTCTGCGCCTGAGTGCGCATCAATGTAAACTGCGCTGTGATCGATGCGGTTACTACATGAGCTGCGCGGACTACTACTGAATTGCTTTTCCTGTGGCGCGATTTGCCGCAACGCTATGGCCGCTCCTGATGAGCCCCATAAATTTTTTGACGCACCGCCGCACGCCTGTACAGGTATTCTTTGGATAATTGAGGCTCAGCAATGGATTTTGGCGGCTACAACACGGGCGACTTCTACGACGAGATGTTTCACGCGGGCGGCGTGTCCCGGCCCTAGGCGCGGCTGCTGATTGAAACCATCGCCTCGCTTTCGCCAGGCGAACTGCAGCGCCGCCAGCGGGCGGCCGAGCGGCTGCTGTTGCAGATGGGCATCACCTTTAATGTGTACGGCGACGGAGCGGGCACCGAGCGCATTTTTCCGTTTGACCTGATTCCGCGCATTGTGCCGGCTGCCGAGTGGGCCTGGCTCGAACGCGGCTTGAAGCAGCGCATCTACGCGTTGAACCTCTTTATCGACGACATCTACCACTCCCAGAAAATCCTGGCTGACGGGGTGATCCCGCGCGAGGTGATCGAGTCGGCCAAGTCCATCCGCCAGCAGTGCATGGGCATCAACCCGCCGCACTGCGTGCGGTGCCACATCACCGGCACAGATCTGGTGCGCGACCGCGACGGCCAGATCTATGTTCTCCAAGATAATCTGCGCGTACCTTCCGGGGTGTCGTATGTAATGGAAAACCGGCAGGTGATGAAGAGCACCTTTCCGCGCCTCTTTGACGGCGTGGCGATCCGCCCGGTGGACGAGTACCCGGGAAAGTTGCTGGAGATGCTGCAGTCGCTTGCTCCGCCGTCCGGCGACTCGGTGCCGCGCGTGGTGCTGTTGACGCCAGGCATCTACAACTCGGCGTATTTCGAGCACAGCTTCCTTGCCCAGCAAATGGGCGTGCCGCTGGTACAGGGCAGCGACCTGGTGGTGAACGACGGGGCCGTGTGGATGCGGACTACCGGCGGCTTTGAGCGTGTGGACGTGATCTACCGCCGGATTGACGACGATTTCCTCGACCCGCAAGCATTTCGCCCCGATTCATTGCTCGGTGTGCCCTGGCTTTTTGAGGCGTACCAGCAGGGGCAGGTGGCACTGGCCAACGCGCCCGGCAACGGCGTGGCGGACGACAAGGTGGTGTACGCCTATGTGCCCGACATAATCAAGTCCTACCTGCGCGAGGATGCCATCATCCCGAACGTGCCGACCTATTTGTGCTGACGCGAGGCGGACCGGCAGCACGTCCTAGCCAATCTCGACAAACTGGTGGTGAAGGCCGCCAACGAAGCGGGCGGCTACGGGATGCTGGTCGGGCCGCATGCTTCGGCGGCCGAGCACGAAGACTTTGCCGGACGCAT
>VFZP01000009.1 GCA_016871115.1 Acidobacteriota bacterium | reverse complement strand
GCCGGAGATCTGGCGAGCCGCGTTGGCAGCGTGATCGGCATCGGGTTCGATCGAGACATCGGCAGCGACCGAATTTGGCCCGACTAGGATTTTGCACCAGAGCCCCCTGCCGCGCCTGTTTGAGAAGTTCTATCGCGTCGACAACACCGAGACACCCAAGATCGGCGGCACCGGGTTGGGGCTGTCGATCGTGCGCCAGATTGTCGAAGCGCACGGCGGCCGGATCTGGGTGGAATCGAAGGTGGGCGAGGGAAGCCAGTTCCACTTCACGCTGGCGCTGTTCGAGTAAATTCTGTTACCGTAGTCCGCGATGGCTCAACTGGTCCGCGGGCTCGGCCTGGGCGCGGCAATCTCAATCAATGTCGCCAACACGATCGGCACGGGCGTGTTCTTGAAGGCCCGGGTGATGACGTGCAACGTCGGCGACCCCATCAGCGTCATGGGCGTGTGGCTGGCGGCCGGGCTCCTGGTGCTGGCCGGCGCGCTGACATACTCTGAACTGGCCGCCATGATGCCGGAAGCCGGCGGCGAGTATGTGATCCTACGCGAAACCTATGGGCGGCGCTGGGCGTTCCTCTACGGCTGGACCTACACCGGCATTTCGCGCACCGCTTCACTGGCCGCGCAGGCCGTTTCCTTTGCCATCTTCGTCAACATCCTTTCCGGCGGCCGTTTTGACGCCGCGCTCACGGCCATTGCCGTTGCCGCCATCGCCGCCGCCACGGCGCTGAATTGCCTGGCCGTCAACACTACGGGCCGCATTGCCGTGGCGCTCACGGTGATCAAGTCCGCCGTGGTGGCCGCCGTCGGTATCGCCGCGTTTGTATTGGCGCGGGGTCAATGGGACCACTATCTGCTGGCCAACACCGCCGGCGCCTGCACGGGCGTGGCGGAGGCGGCGCGCGGCGGCTTTGCCGGTTTTGCCGCGGCGATGCTGGGCGCGCTGTGGGGCTACCAGGGCTGGCAGAACCTGACGCCGCTCATCGGCGAAGTGCGAGACCCGCAGCGCAACATCTCGCGCGCTTACGTGACTGCCCTGTTGATCGTGGCTACGCTCTATCTGTTCGCCAACGCCTCCTACTTCTACGTGCTCACGCCGAACGGGGTGGCGAGCGTGGCCGTCAGTTCATCGGTTGCCACCGAGGTACTGACGCGGGTGCTCGGTCCGGGCACGGCCGCCATCATGGCCATGGGCCTGCTTGTATCCTCGGCCGGCTCGCTCCACACCAACCTCGCCTCCACAATGCGAGTGCCGTATGCGATGGCGCAGGACGGGCTGCATTTCGGCTTCCTGAAAGCGCTGTCGCCGCGCACGAGCGTGCCGGTGCGCTCGGCCATCATGCTGGGCGCGATCTCGGCGCTGCTGTCGCTTGTGGGCAACTACGACAAACTCACCGACGCGGCGATCTTCGCGCTGTGGACCTTCTACGGTCTCACGGCCTCCTCGGTCTTTGTGTTGCGCCGCCGCCGGCCCGACGCTGTCCGGCCGTATCGCGTGTGGGGCTACCCGGTAGTGCCCGCGCTGTTTCTGGCGGCCACGGGCGCGATTCTGCTTAGCACACTGATGACGTCGCCCCAGTCATCGCTCCTCGGCATCGCCTTCACGATTGCCGGACTGCCTCTCTACGCCTATTGGTCAAAGCGGGCGCCGGCAGCAGCGTCCGCGCCTGCTTCAACCCCACCCGCAGCAACACCGCAGCCGCTGCTGCGGCAAAGATAAACAGCTTTTCAGAAAGATAAACAGCTTTTCAGTACGTTGCGCAGGCGAGCGGCTGCCCGGTTCGATCTGCGCCGGTTGTTGCGGATTGAAGCGAACCTGGTAGCGCGACCCGACGCGCCACGTGCCGGACTTCCCGGCTGGAAACGGCGCCGGCATATACGCGTTTCTGCTTCCAGCACCAGTGCCCGCGTTTCAGGCCACAGCACGGCGGTCCAATCGCGGACGCACACCGCACCAACCAGCGCGATGACCGGCAGCCCGGAAAGCGTCGTCATCCAACCCGCGGCGCGCTGTGTGAGAGGCTCGTTGGCCGGGATTTCGTCATACTCATCCACGGTGCGCGAAGCGCCATGCAGCATCGCCACCCAGAGGGCGATTGCCGGCAGCCAGCCATCCGGCGTTGGGTTCACGGAGGCATTGGAACAGTGCGTAGCCAGACAGCAGCGTGGCCGCGCTCCAGCCCGCCGAGGCGCGCATCGCCGAGAAGCTCACGCACGGGTCTATCGGCCGTGCGCGGACCTCGCGTTACCGCGCGGCCACGGGCCAATCCTGCGCGGTGCGCCATTCGTGGGCGCTCGTCACGTAGCCGGCGCACGGGCGGATCGCAGCCGGCCCCGGCGAGATTGCCGACAGACCTCAGGCATGGAAGCGCTTGGCTCGCGTGCCGTCGCCGCGCCGGTAGCCCAGATCAAGGAGACTGTTTGGCGAGCCCCCCCCGCGGTGCCCCACCCATCGCGCTGCTGAGCTCAACTGAGATTGCGCTCTTCGCAGGCGCCCGCGACACCGGCCGGCCGGCGGACTGCGCGGCAAGCAGAACCGGGGCGGTCAGGATCAACAAAAGCATGCACGACAGGATGCTCTTTCTGCAATTTGCCACGCTGCCGGGCAACATTTTCCACATCCCGTCCCGTGCGGACAGTATGCCGAAACGCGCCGGTGTGCAAATGTTGCCCGGCGCCGCGTAAACATACCCTGCGGCCAGTAGAAACGCAACGCCCATATCTTGATTTCCCGGTCCCCGCGCGTTCCGCAGGCACTTTGGCACGCTCATTGCATATCAGGAACGCGTAAGCCGGCAGCAAAACAAGCGCGGCGAACGAAAGAGCAACGGGAGGTTCTTAACGAACGTGGAAAACAACCAGATCACCAATACGGCGCCGGCGTCTTCCTCGAACTGGAAGGCCTATGCCGTGGGCGGCACGCTTGCGGCGATGCTGCTTCCCAATGCCACGCTCCTCGTGCGCGGCAGCAAGATGGAAGTGGAATTGAACAAGGTGCGCACGGCCACCTCCAGCGAAATCGCGGGACTGAAGGAAGCGCATGGCGCGCAGGCCGCCTCCGCACAACAGTCGATGCAGGAACTCACGGCGCAGCTTGAGCAGGCCAAGGCCAACTCGCGGAACTTCGCGATGCAGCAGGCGCGCGTGAATGCAGACCGCGTGGCCAAGAGCACCGCCGCGCTGGTGAGCTCCATCAGCGAGCAGCAGAAGGCCGAAGCCGAGAAGGTGACGGCGGCGCTGGGCGAACTGAAGCAGAACGCCGAAACGGGCCTCGCGCAGGTGAACGGCAAAGTGGGCGAAGTGGTAACCGAAGTGGGCACGGTGAAGACCGAACTCGGTGCAACCAAGTCCACGCTCGATCAGACTATCGCTGAGCTGAAGACGGTACGCGGCGACCTGGGCGTGCAGAGCGGCCTGGTGGCCACCAACGCGAAGGAACTCGCGGCGCTCCGCGAACTGGGCGAGCGCAACTACTACGAGTTCACGCTGTCCAAGTCGCAGCCCGCCGCCACGCTGGCCGGGGTGAACCTGAAGCTGCGCAAGGCCGATGCCAAGCGCAACAAGTTCAACCTGGATCTGGTGGCCGACGACAAGCGCGTGGAAAAGAAGGACAAGACGCTGCACGAACCGGTGCAGTTCTACATGAGCGGCGCCCGCCAGCCTTACGAGATCTTGGTGAACGAGATCGGCAAGGACAAGATCACGGGCTAACTGGCCACGCCGAAGGTCGCGATGGCGCGCCGGTAACCGGCTGAGTCAATCAGAAGCGAGTGAAGCAAGAGGCGGACCCCGCGGGGTCCGCTTCTTGCGTTTGAAAGAGCCTTATTAACTCTTCGGGACGGCTTCCATCAGCAACTGCAGCAAGGAATAGAACGCCGCGAATGACTCGCGGATGCCCTTGTAGCGCCCCAGCCGCACAATCACCAGGTCATGAGAAGGCACGATGATTACGAACCGATCCCCCGCTCCGCCCATGAAGAAAGCGTCCTTCGGAATGGGCAGCCGGTTCACTCCGTTGATCCAGAAGAGTCCGCCGTACTCGGGGTTCTGATCGAGCTGCCAGGCCGGGGCCACGCTGCTGACAAATTTCACGAAGCCCTCAGGTAGAATCCGCTCGTTTTTCCACATGCCGTCCGGAAGATAGAGATTCCCGAGACGGGCCCAATCGCGTCCGCTGGCCAGCACATAGCCTTGCGTCAGAAAGTTCCCGTGGGTATCGGTTTCGAGAACCATGGAACGTATGCCGAGCTTGTCAAAAAGCGCGCGCTCCGGAAACGCATGGTAGCGGTCCCTTCGGCCTTCCACGCCCAGCCTGACCAGGTAGTTGATGAGCGTCGGGCCTGTGTTCCGGTAGCGGCCTACGGTATTCGGAGACCACTGTGGCGGGCGCGTCGCGGCGTAGTGAAAACGATTCTCGTCACCGGTGTAGAGGTACCAGTGATCGGAGTACGGACCCTTGGCGTCGTAGTCAGGGTCGTTTGGCGCTTTGATGCGGAGACCGCTGGACATGTGCATCAGGTCGGCGATTCGAATGGCGCGGCGCGGATCGTGCGCGTCTTGCCACTCCGGATGGGGGCGCGGGTTGCTCCAGGCGATAGACGCCCTGTTGAATCAGGATGCCCATCAGATCAGGGTTCCAGAGACGCTCTTGCCCATTGACCAGCTCTCGAGCGGAGTGTCCTTGTTTACGCCCCCTCCATAGCGCTCCGCGATGATTCGCCCTTTCCAAGTGACCACGAAGGAGGCCGTCATCGCCTTGGGCTCGAAGACAGCATTCATCGCGGCTTGCACCTTTGCTGCGTTCAGACGGGCGGACGCGGGGCGTCAACAGGCGCATCTCCCATCGGCCAAGGTACTCGCTCGGGTCTTGGCAGACGGCTCTTTACCCGGAGGGACTTGAAGCGGGGAGCGCGGGCGCCGAGCGGCACGGTGACGCAACCCTGGTCGCCCATGTATTTGGCCATGCGATGCCCACTCGCCGGCAAGGCAATCGTGACTGCCTTTGCTCTGCGGTCAATCAACGGCTTGCCCACCTTCGCATAGGCCCCCGTTTCGTACACCAAGGGGTCGCCGGGCGGGGGCACATACGTCGTGGCCAACTCAATCGCCTTGGCCCGGGCGGTCATCTGTTTCGGAGAGCCCGGGCGCTTGCGCGCTCACGGCAGCGGCTGCGGCAAATGGGGCTAGGATGGCGAGCGCGCAGCGAGTCCGTGCGGCGGTGCGGCGCCGGCCGGGCCCGCCTTCGCTTCGGGGCAGCGGATGAACTCGACAAGACATGGTAAGTCGGCGAAGAATGCCGGCTTCCGTTTGGCTGACGTACACTAAAAAGGACCGCCCAAGGTCAACACAACATCATGGAAATTTTCCTAGATACCGCGAATCTGGATGAACTCCGCAAGGGTGCGGATTGGGGCATCGTTGACGGCGTCACGACCAACCCTTCCCTCATCGCCAAAGAAGGCATTCCCATCGCTGAGCAGATCAAGCGCATCTGCGAGATCGTGGACGGTGACATCAGCGCCGAGGTCGTTGCCACCGACCACGAAGCCATGGTGGCCGAAGCCCGCACACTGGCCAAGATCCATAAGAATATCGTGGTGAAAGTGCCACTGACGCGCGATGGCATCAAGACCACCGCCAAGCTCAGCAAGGAAGGCATCCGCTTCAACGTGACGCTGTGCTTTTCCACCAGTCAGGCGCTGCTGGCCGCCAAAGCCGGAGCCTACATCATCAGTCCGTTCGTGGGCCGGTTGGACGATCTGTCGCAGGAGGGCATGGAACTGATCCGGAACATCGTTTCGATCTACAAAATCCACAGCTACCCCACCAAGGTGCTGGCCGCGTCGCTCCGTTCGCCGCTCCATGTGTCGCAGTCGGCGCTGGCCGGCGCGCACATCGGCACGCTGCCGTTCAAGGTGCTCGATATGATGTTCAATCACCCGCTTACCGACAAGGGCGTGGAGCAGTTCCTCAAAGACCACGCCAAGGCATTCACGCCGAAGTAATAACATAGCTGTTCAGAACATGACGCTGCCTTTGTTTGGGCTTGCTGCCGGCGCCATGGCGCTGTTGGGAGCCATTGCGCTCATTATTTACCGCTCGCGCACCGCGCCGTCAGAGCGCGAGCGGAGGTGGCGTCACCGTATCGCGTTGCTGGGCCGTACGGGCGACGCGATGCTGACCGATACGCACGGCGATCTGATCTACTACTCCTACTCCGTGAACGGCGTGCCGTATTCGAACGCGCAGGACATCGGCACGCTGCGGGCGCTGATTCCCGCCGATGCCAACCTGATGATCGGACCGATTTCGCACAAGTACATGCCGCGCGACCCGGGCAACTCGGTGGTGGTGTGCGAGACGTGGTCCGGGCTGCGTTTGAAGCCGAAATCGGCTTCCGATCCGGTGGATTCGACGCCTTCCCGCTCCGACTGACGCTCCAAAGCCCGGGTTTGCAGGGGTTTCCAGAGCCGGGGACGTGAGAATAGGCGAAAAACCGGCGTTTCTGTCGATTTTTTTCTTGACAGGCCCGTCATGCTTTGGCGATCATAGTGCAGCAAGACAATTTCGTCCGCTCTTGTTTAAATCATTTTGTCCAACTTCTGGCAGCATGATGACCGACAAGCCCGCGACGTGGATTGAAAGGTACAAGGAGTAACTACAGATGGCTGCCGACAAGCGGATGACCCAAACGCAACTGATCAAGAAACTGGCCGAGGCTGGCGGCGTCGCCAACAAGGTCGCCAAGGCGATGCTGGAAACCTTCGCCGCCACCGCGATTTCCGAGACGAAGAAGAACGGCGTGTTCGTGCTTCCCGGCATCGGGCGCCTGGTGCGCGTGGAGCGCAAGGCGCGCATGGGCCGGAACCCGGCGACGGGCGAGACAATCAAGATTGCCGCCAAGAAGGTGGTGAAGTTCCGCGTCGCCAAAGCGGCGAAGGACTCGATCGTTCCCCCGGCGAAGAAGAAGTAGAGTTTTTCGCAATTACGAGGCCGTCGCGCCTCGCAATTTTCCTGACAACTGAAACCATACGCAGTCCATATGCGAAAACCCCACGGCGTTGTCCGTGGGGTTTCTTTTCGAGGTGGCCTGCAGAGCGAAGCCGGCGGTTTTACGCCTGCTTTTTCTCTTCGGGCTTGTCCTCGGGTTTCATCGCATTCTTGAAGTTCTTGATGCCCTCACCCAGCCCCTTGGCGATTTCCGGCAGCTTCTTACCGCCAAACAGAAACACCGCGATCACGAGGATGATTAACAGCTCTTGAACGCCGAAGGTTCTCATTTCCGGCCTCCTTATTTGCTCATCCCGAAGCGGCGACGAGCGAGGTTTGCTTCGCTCGGACAACAGCCCAAGGATCGGATCTGGTCCAGCCCGGGCCCACTTGCAACTACGGAGCCCGCTCCAGCCACTTCTATTGTAGTCTGTTTCGCGCCGCCCAGTCACCCTGAGGGCGGAGGAGGCGTCAGGAACTCCGCATAGCGGTGGGACAGGCTACAAGGAAGCCGGTGGCGGCGTAGGGCCGGATGGGGGGGGGATCGGGGGGGGGCTTGTTCACTCGCTGGTGTCGATCAGGCCCGCCTGAAAACCGGCCTGTGCCCGCGCCACCGTGCCACACTTCAAAGTCCAAACAGCGTTTCCTCAACGCACTCAGTGTTTGGGGCGACCCAAAAACGTCGGCCAGAACGTCGTCACGTATGCTGCCATCGCAGGTCTGATCTCGTGAACCGTCTTAACCCAGTAGCTATCAAACGAATGCTGCCACGCGTCTCGCTCGAAGGCCGAAAGCCGGTTGAGTGACTGTACGCGCCGTACGTTTGCGACAAGCGCACAATACACGTCAAATTTCTCAAGAATCTCGTTCTGTTTTGCTGAGAGCAAATTGCGGTAGGGATTCCGCATTCTCTCCCCAAAAAACCATGGCGCATCACTTCTCGCGCGTGGGCTACGTGAGCGGACTCATCGGCAAGATGCACTTTGTGGACGCGCAGACGCACGGCTTTGACTATCGCCTGGATTTCAACGACTGGTTTCAATACCTGGGACCGCAAACCAAGCTCTATGCCGACGAACTGGCGCGCGCGAATTCCGGCTCCGGTCTGCCCATCGTCGACGACCTGTGGCGCGACTTCGGCGACCCGTGGCAAGGCCACCGCACTGCTGACGAGCGCCAGGGCTACGTCCACACCGGCCGCGCGTCGAAGATCCCCGAGCGCGACCACTTCGAATCGTTCGTCTCGCGCGAGAGCATCCGCTTCATCAAGCGCTTCAGTCCGCAGCATCCGTTTTTCCTGATCAGTTCGTACCTGAAGCCGCACGATCCGTTCATGCCGCCTGAGCGCCACGCGAAGATGTTTCGCGCGGCCGACATGCGCCTGCCGGATACCTGCGGCAAGGTGGATCTGAAGCGCTTGCCCGCCGAGATGCGCGCGCGGATTGAGACGCCGACGGCTACGCCTGAGTTGAAAGACCGGGCAGCGGCGCGGCAACGCATTGCGATGTGCTACGCCAACGTTGCGTTTCTCGACGAGTGCATGGGGCAGGTGACGAGGGCGCTCGATGAACTCGGTCTTGCGAACAACACCGTCGTGATCTACTCTTCGGACCACGGCGAAATGCTGGGTGAACACGGGATGTGGCAGAAGTTCGTGTTCTACGAGCCATCCGTGGGTGTACCGCTGATTGTGCGCGTGCTGGGCCTTACTCCGCCCGGGTCTGTGTGCCCCACTCCGGTGAGCCAGGCGTCGATCATGGCGACGTTGCTCGATCTCTGCGGCATCCCGGTGCCGGAGGGGCTCGACGGTGAATCGCTGACGCCGTATCTGCAGGATCCGCAGCGCGTCGCCAAACAGCCCGCGCCGGTGTTTTCGCAGTTTGCGCTGAAGACCAAGAACGCGCGCGCCATGATCCGCAAGGGCATCTGGAAGTACTCGCACTACGCCGCCGACACGCCGGAACTCTACAATCTGCGCGACGATCCGCAGGAGATGAACAACCTCGCCGAGAGCCGCCTGCACCAGCCGCGCGTGCAGGAGTTGAAGAGCGAGTTGGTCGCGTGGTCAGACCCGGCTCCGGTATGACAGAATTGAGTGGAGTATCAACTATGCGCATTTTGACCCTGTTCGCTCTCACCGCCGCGTTCGCGCTGGCTGCCGACAAGCCGGAGAAAGGTTTCAAGCCGATCTTCAACGGCAAGGATCTCACCAACTGGACGAAGGCCAAGGAAAACGAAGAAGCCTTCAAAGTGGAGAACGGCGAGATTGTCGCCCACGGCAAACGCTGCCACCTCTTTTACACAGGCAAGAAGGCCGACTTCAAGAATTTCGAGTTGAGGGTGGACGTGATGACGGAGCCAAAGGCGAACGGCGGCATCTACTTCCACACCGCATATCAGGAAACCGGCTGGCCCTCGAAGGGTTTTGAGGTGCAGGTGAACAACTCGCACACCGATTGGCGCCGCACGGGCGGCCTGTACGCCGTGGCCGACAACAAAGAGAAAGTGGCCGAGGACGGCAAGTGGTTCACCGAACACATCGTGGTGAAGGACAACCACGTGACGATCTACGTGGACGGCAAGAAGACCAGCGAGTGGGATCAGCCGGCCGACTGGAAAGCCCCGAGGGACATGCCAGGCCGCTCGATCGGTTCCGGCACGTTTGCGCTGCAGGCGCATGATCCGGGCAGCGTGATCCGCTACAAGAACATCCGCGTGAAGCAGACCAAGTAGAGACCCAAACACCGTACCTGCCTGACCGCGGCCCTGCTGGATGCAGGGTTGGCGGTCTTGTTGTTTCTCGGGGTGCCGGCCCGCGATAGCACGTTGCCTGTTATGATTCTTCCTATGCCGCAGATCAAAGGCCCCGCCATCTTTCTGGCCCAGTTCATGGGTGACCAAGCTCCGTTCAACTCGCTGCCCGCGATTACCAAGTGGGCGAAATCGCTCGGCTACAAGGGCGTGCAATTGCCGTCGTGGGATAGCCGGATTATGGATCTGGCGAAGGCCGCCGAATCCAAGAGCTATTGCGACGATTTGAAAGGCAAGACGAACGGGCTCGCGATCACTGAGCTTGCTTCGCATCTGCAGGGACAACTGGTGGCGTCGCATCCGGCGTTCGACACGATGTTCGATGTGTTCGCGCCCGCCTCGCTCCGCGGCGATCCGGCGGCGCGCGCCGAGTGGGCCACGGCGCAGATGAAGTTGGTGATCAAGGCGTCGCGCAATTTGGGGCTGCCGGTGTCACCGTCGTTCACCGGTGCGCTGCTGTGGCCGTTCATCTATCCTTGGCCGCAGCGGCCGGCGGGTTTGGTGGAGGAAGGCTTTGCGGAACTGGCGCGGCGGTGGAAGCCGATTCTCGATACGGCCGAGGAGTATGGCGTGGACCTCGCGTATGAGTTGCATCCAGGCGAGGACGTTTATGACGGCGCGACGTTTGAGCGGTTCGTGGAGGCGTGCGGCGGCAGCAAGCGCGTGAATATCAACTACGATCCTTCGCACTTCGTGCTGCAGTGCCTGGACTATGTGGGCTTCATTGACCTGTACGGCAACCGCATCAAGGCGTTCCATGTGAAGGACGCCGAGTTCCGTCCGTCGGCGAAGGCGGGCGTCTATGGCGGCTATCTGGGCTGGAAGGAACGCCCGGGCCGGTTCCGCAGCTTGGGCGACGGGCAGGTGGACTTCAAACAGGTGTTCACGCGGCTGACCGCAGTGGGGTACTCATCGTGGGCGGTGCTGGAGTGGGAGTGCTGCTACAAAGACGCAGCGCAGGGCGCGGCCGAAGGTGCGCCATTTATCGCGCAGCATCTGATCGATGTACCGAAGAAGGCGTTCGATGATTTTGCGGGCGCGGGTAGCGACACGGCGCGCAACCGGCAGATCTTGGGGTTGAGCGCCGTGGCGGCGGCTCCGGCTCCTGAAAAGAAGAAGAAAAGAAGTAGACGCGCGTGGTGACCGCGCAGGATCTGTACGTTCGCTCGGCTGCGTTTTGGGAGCGGCCGGAGGCAGTGAAGCGCGGCCGGGCGGACGTGGACTGGTACCGGTACTGCTCCCTCGCGAACTTTGACCACTTCGTGACGCTGCTCGGCGGCGGCGCGGATTTTGCGGCGCTGGCGGGCGTGGGGCCTTTGCTGGATATCGGCTGCGCGGATGGGGATCTCGCGTTTTTCGTCGAGCGCGAATTCGGCGTGGCGGTGCACGCGCTCGATCACTCGGCACGAATCACAACGGCATGCGCGGCGTGCGGACGCTGCGCGAGGTGCTGGATTCGCGCGTGGAGATTCTGGATGCGAATCTCGACGAGGGGTTCGAGTTGCCGGTGCGGCCTTACTCGATGGCTTTTTGCCTGGGGCTGCTGTACCACGTGAAAAACCCGTTTCATTTGCTTGAGTCGATTGGGCGGTATGCGCGGACATGCCTGCTTTCGACGCGGGTGATGCGCGCGTTTCTGGGTGGTGTGCCGGTGCCTGCGCATCCGGCGGCCGATCTGCTGGACGCCGATGAATTGAACGCCGACGAGACGAATTTCTGGATCTTCAACGAGGCCGGGTTGCGGCGATTGGCGGCGCGCGCGGGGTTGCAGGTGGAGCGGTTTTGCGTGGTGGGCGCGAGCGAGGGGGACCCGGATTCGCTGGATCGCGATGCGCGTGCGTTCTGTTTGTTGCGGGCGCGGCGATGGCTGGCGAATGTGGAGTTGGGCGAGGGGTGGCATGATGAGTCGCCTGAGGGTTGGCGGTGGACGGCGGGGCGGTTTGCCTTCACGCTGCCGGAGGGGGAGTGGCGGCGGTTGACGCTGCGGTTTCATGTGCCGGACGCATTAGCGGCGCGGTTGCCGCGGGTGGCGCTGGCGGGGTTGGGCGAGTTGGCCGCGGATGCGCCGGCGTCGTTTGCGCTGCGGGTGGATTTGCCGCGCGGGAAGCGGACGGTGACGGGCGAGGTGACGCCGTTTGTGGCGCCTTCGGCAGCGGATGCGCGCGAGTTGGGCGTGGTGGCGACGGAAGTGGAGTTGAGCTAGGCGAGGGCGAACCTCCCGCCCCCTTAACCAAATCCACGAGCGGAACCGCAATAAAGGGGGAAGCGCTATGTCCAGGGTTCTGCTCTTCCCGATTTTGCTTTCCTTTGCCGTTGTGAGCGCCTACGGGCAAGCCACCGAGGCATCCATTCAAGGCGCCGTGCGCGATGCTTCAGGCGCACTGGTGCCGGAGGCTCGGCTGGAGGCGCGCAATGTCAATACCGGCGTGGTGAGCGCCACGGTCAGCAACGTCCAGGGCGGCTTTGTGTTTCCTGCCTTGGCGGTGGGCGAATACACGCTGAGCGCTGACAAGAAGGGTTTCAAGAAGGCCCTGCTGCAAAAGATCTGGCTGGAGGTGGGGGCGCGGCTCACCTTCGACTTCACGCTGGATGTGGCCACCACCACCGACAGCGTGGATGTGGTGGCCGACGCAAAGATGGACCTCGCCTATGCCACCAGCAGCGTCGGCGGCGTCGTGGACGGCAAGCGCGTGCTCGAGTTGCCCGTCATAAGCCGCAGCGCGCTCGTGCTCGCCACCACGCAGGCCGGCAGCTACGGCAGCTACTATAGCGGCGCCCGCATCGGTACGCTCAACATCCAGGTGGACGGCGTGAATATTCAGGACAACCGCATCAACCAGGGCCGCAGTTCGCCGTTCTTCCTGAGCACGGACCGGATCGCGGAATTTCGCGTGGTGACGTCGCCGGCCGATGCCGAACTGGGCCGAGGCAGCGGGCAACTGCAGATGCTGACACGCAGCGGCACCAATGAGCTGCACGGCAGCCTGTTTGAGTATCACCGCAACACGGTGATGAACGCCAACACATTCTTCAACAACCTGCAGGGCAGTCGCGCTGACGGCACGCCGATTGCGCCGCGCAATGTGCTGGTGCGCAATCAATTCGGCGGCCGCGTGGGCGGCCCGGTGGTGTTGCCGCGCGTTTATCAGGGCAAGAACAAGACGTTCTTCCATTTCCTTTACGAGGCTGAGCGCCAGCGGCAGCGCAATCGTGTGACGCGCGTCGTGTTCACGCCGGAGGCGCGCAACGGCTTCTTCCGCTTCTTCCCGGGTCTGCAAAACGGCAACGCGAGCGCGCTGGTACCCACCGTTGACTTTCAAGGTAACCCGGTGCGGCCCGCCGCCGCCACCGGCGATCTGGAACGCGTCAGCGTCTTCAATCGCGATCCCAACCGCATGGGGCCTGACTCCACTGGCATGGTGAAGCAAATGCTCGATTTCATGCCCGCGCCCAACGTCTTTAACGTTGGCGATGGGCTGAACACCGCCGGCTACTCGTGGATTCAGAAGGCCGGGAACGATCGCGATCAGTTCAATGTGAAGATCGATCACAATTTCAATGAGCGCCAGCGCTTGATGTTCAGTTGGAACCGCGAGGGCTCCAGTTCGTTCAATGGCTTTCAAAGTCAGCGGTTCCCGCAAACACCCGGCGGCGACGTCAACTCGCCGGACTCCAGCTATGCGTTGAAGCTATTCAGCGTCTTCGGCACCAGCGTAACGAATGAAGTGAGCATCGGCGTTCTCCGCAGCCGCAGCCAGAGCCTGGCGCCGTGGGAAACGCCCGGCGGACTGGACGCGCTGCCGAGGATCGGCGGCACGTCGTATCTGATGGACTTAGTCAGCGTCACCGATCCGGTGCTCGTCGACAGCGATCCGCAAGGGCGCTTTTCGCCCAACTACCAATTCGCCGACAACCTCAGTTGGATTCGCGGCAAGCATTCGTTCAAGGCCGGCGCGGCCGTCTGGTTTCCGTCCAGCAACGGGTACAACTCCTTCGACGTGATGCCACGCGTGGTTATCGGGCAGGGCATAGTGCCCGTGGCGAACTTTGTGAATATTCCCGGCATCGGGCCCAACCAGACCGCGGCCGAGAATATGCTGAACGATCTGGCCGGGTCCGTCAGTTCGATC
Source organism: Acidobacteriota bacterium (assembly GCA_016871115.1). Lineage (GTDB taxonomy): Bacteria > Acidobacteriota > Terriglobia > Bryobacterales > Bryobacteraceae > VFZP01. Next base: position 22,839 of record VFZP01000009.1, on the reverse strand, counting down.
GTGCAGGCGTTCAACTCGCCGGGCGGTGCGAATCCGCAGTATTTGGCCGGCGAGTACAAGGCGCGGGTGTGGAAGAGCCGCGAGCAGTATTACTACTTCAAGGACGACTGGCGCGTCTCGTGCAGTGTGACGCTGAACGTGGGCGTGCGCTATGAGTACTACCAGCCGGCGTACGACAAGAACGGTAAGACCGCGGGCGTGGTGGGCGGCACGGCGGGCATCTACGGCATCTCCGGGCGCGATGCCTCGGCGCTGTTCCGGCCCGGCGCCTCCGGCGGCAGTCTTACGCAGGTCGAGTTGATTGGGCCGAAGACCGCCAGACCCGGCGCGACGCTGTTCCGGCCGGACCGCAACAACTTCGCGCCCGCCGTGGGCTTGAGTTGGGGCATTCCGTGGTTTGGCAGGAACAAGGCGATTCTGCGTGCGGGCTACAGCATGGGTTATGAACGCAACTCGCTGCGCCTGATCGATGTCTTCAGTGGTGATCAGCCGGGGTTGCGCAATCGCGTGGTGCGCAATGTGAGCACGTTCACGAATCTCACCGGCGTGCGCCTGCCGCTGTCACCGAGTGCCGTGCCATTGGAGACCGTGCCGGTCACAGACCGCACGCAGAATGTCCGCGCTATAGACGACCACTTGCGCACGCCATACGTGCAGAACTGGAGCATGAGCCTGCAGCGCGAGTTGCAGGGTGGGCTGCTGCTCGACCTGCGGTACGTGGGCAACAAGGGTACGCGGCTGCTGCGCGCCACGAATCTCAACGAGACCAACGTGGTGGAGAACGGCATTCTGGATGCGTTCCGGCTGGCGCAACAAGGGCAGGAAAGTCCGCTGCTCGATCGCCTGTTGCAGGGCCTGCGCGGCACAGCGACGGGCGCCACGTTCATGCGCACGAACGCCACGCTGGCCGGTTTCCTGGCGGGCAACAGCGTGGGCGCGTTTGCGAATTATCTGAACGTGCAACCAGTGGCCGGGCGCAACGGCGGACTGCTTTCGGTGGCGCAGTTGCGGGAGAACTTCGTGGTGGTGAATCCCCAGTTTGCCGCGGCCACGGTGCTGGGCAACTTCGCCAGTTCCACCTATCACAGCTTTCAGTTGGACTTGAGCAAGCGCCTGTCGCGCCGCTTGAGCATGCAGGCCAACTATACGTTCAGCAAAGCGCTGGGTGAGGAAGAGGGTGCCGGGCAAGAGATGCTCGACAGCTATCGCACGCTGCGCAACCGGAGCATCGAAAAGCGCCTGATGACGTTCAGTGTTCCGCACATTTTCCGTAGCAACTGGCTGTATGAACTGCCGCTGGGCAAACGGCGCGGGGGCTTTTGGGGCAAGCTGCTGGAACACTGGCAGGTGGGCGCGCTGTTTAATGCGTTTGCCGGTGAGCCGATTACCTGGTCGAGCGGGCGGAGTTCATTCAACAATTTCTCGGGCGACAACACGGCGGACTTTGTGTCGCCCATCGGCAGCGGCGCCGGGCGGTTGGTGAAGCGCGGGAACGGCGTATTCTTCTTTCCGGATTACGAAGTGGTGCCGGATCCGGGCATTCAGAATCTCACTACTTTGAATGGCGTGCGCGGGCGAAGCACGTTGCAGGCGGTGCGTGACAAGAACTCCGGGCAACTGGTGGCGGCGAATCCGGTGGCAGGTACACTGGGCAACGCACCGCTGACCTACTTCTATGGGCCGGGCTATTTTCTGCTCGACATGAACCTGCTGAAGACCGTGACGATCCGTGAGAAGTTTCAACTGCAGGTTGGCGTGACGGCGGACAATGTACTGAACCGGGCGTTTTTCACCGACGCCGCGCTGCTGCAGAACAGCATCAACGCGAGGAACTTCGGGCAGATTACGGGTACCGACAGCGGACCGCGGATTGTGATTTTGAATCTACGGTTGAGCTTTTAAGCCAGGAACGTACGCCACGCTGTCACGGTTAGCGCATGCGCCACCATCGCGGCGCGGACGGTGCGGGCTTCGAGATACGCGAGCCCGTAGAACACGCCCGCGGCCGAAGCGAGGATGACGAACTTCCAGTTGGGGAACGGCGGGAACCACAAGTGCACAGCGCCGAAGGCGAGGCTGGCGACGGCAAGCGCGGGCGTGGGCGGCATCAACGCGCGGAGGCGGTGCAACAGCAAGCCGCGGAACAGGAACTCTTCGCCGAGCGCCACCACCCAGAGAATCCCGATGAAGGTGAGCGGAGCGCGCCACCAGATGCCGGTGGCGAGACGGAAAGCGCGGAGCTCCAGGAGATACACACCGGCGGCGGCGATGGGCGCGAAGTAGAGGAAGTAGCGCAGGCCGATGCGCCAGTCCGCGCGCGTGGGGATGAAGCCGAAGCCGAGGTCGGCGTGGGTTCGGTAACGAAGGAGGAGGCCGACGAGGAGGCGGAAGCAGAGGAGTTGCGCGAGCGCGGGGGTTTGCACTTTCGGTCCGGGCTCGGCGAAGATTGCTTGCGGCACCTTCGCGATGTAGAGCGCGGCGAACAGGCCGAGAAACAGCAGGTCGGGCGCGAGGCCCGCGGGTACGTAACGCATCCACAGAATCGCGATGCCGGTTATCGCGGCGAGCAGCGCGAGATTGGGCAGCGAGAACTGTCCGGTGGGGATGGAGTAAATGAGATAACTGGCGAGCGAGGAGATCCACAGGCGCGCGGGCGTCCAGAACGAGGCGTTCAGCGCGGCATACAGCGAGATTTCCGCCAGGAACGCCACGGCCACCGGCACGGCGATGCGCGCGGGTATAGTAAGTTGCTGAGAGTATATGTACGCTGCGATGCCGCCGGCCAACCAAATGATTGCCAGGGCCGCGCGGAGGTGCGGCGTCATTGTTCTTAGTCTACTCGCCACGATAGCTCCCGTTGCGGTGGCGCAACCGGTGGACCTCGCCAAGCGCGTGGCGGCGCGCGAGGAGACAGCGCGGAAAGCCCGCGAGCAGTACACGTACCGGCAGACCGTGGTGATCGAAGAGCTGTCGGCGGGCGGGCGCGGCGGCGGCGCGAAGGCGGGCGAGTACAGGGAAGTGCGCGAGGTGATCTTCTCACCGGCCGGAGAGCGCACTGAGCACATGGTGGGTAAGCCGTTCAATGGGCTGGTGCGGCTGCGGCTGACCGACGAAGACTTCCGCGACATCCGCGACGTGCAGCCGTTTCTGTTCACGCCGGATCAGTTGTGGCTCTATGAGACGCGTACGCGCGGCGACGAAGTGACCGACGACGGCATCGATTGCTGGCTGCTGGCCGTGCGTCCGCGCCAAGTGCACCAGGGCATGCGGCGGTTCGACGGCATGTTCTGGGTGGACAAGCGCGACTATTCGGTGGTGAAGAGCGAAGGCGTGGCCGTGCCGCAGATCCTGAGCCGCAAGGAAGAGAATCTGTTTCCGCGCTTCACGACGTTTCGCGCGAAGTTTTGTGAGCACTGGTTCCCGGTGTATACGCACTCGAACGACGAGTTGCAGTTTTCCAGCGGGGCGATCCGCCGGCGCATGACGATCAAGTATGAGGACTACCGGCGGTTCGGCGCCGAGTCCACCGTGACGTTTGAGGAGACGAAGAAATGAAATCTCTGCGCGGACTGCGGCGCGACCCGGCCACGAGCGCGCTGGCGGTGCTGGTGATGGCGCTCGGCATCGGCTCGGTGACGGCGATGTTCTCGGTGGTGAACGCGGTGCTGCTGCGGCCGCTCGCGTTCCATGAACCCGATGCGTTGTATGAGCTGCGCGTGGAGCGGTGCGGGAAGTCGGGCAACTCGGGTGTGGATTCAGGCGATTTTGACAAGCTGCGCGGGGTGGCGGGCGTGGCGGGCGCAACGCTGGCGGGTGTGTCCGAGGTGACGTTGACTGGCGCCGAGGGCGCCGAGTACATCAACTCGCAGAAGCTGGTGGGCGACGGGCTCGCTCTGTTTGGCGTGCGGCCTGCGTTGGGGACGTTGCCCACGGACCCGCGCGCGGTGGTGATCGGGTACCGGCTGTGGCAACGGCGGTATCGCGGCGATGCTGGCGTGGTGGGCCGCGCGATCACGCTCAACGGCGAGCCCTGGACGATTGCAGCGGTGATGCCGGAGCGGTTCGTGCTGCCTAACCGTCCAGAGTTGTGGATGCCGTGGCAAATGACGGAGCAGGACCTCAAACGGCGCGGCGAAGCGAGCAGCAATCTGCTGTTGCGTGTGAAAGCCGGCATGACGCCGGTGGCAGCGGCGCAGGGCGCTCTGGCGGGGAACCCCGATCTGCAGTACCGTGTGGTCCCGCTATGCAGGCGCCAGTTGGGCGACCCAGGGCCGACGTTGTGGGTGCTGCTGGGCGCGGTGGGATTGGTGCTGTTGATCGCGTGTTTGAATGCGGGCAACTTGCTGGCGGCGCGCGGACTGGCGCGGCGCGAGGAGACGGCAGTGCGGGCGGCGCTGGGAGCGCGGCGTATGCAGGTGATCGGTCCGGTGTTGGCCGAGTGTGGAGTGCTGACCGGTGCGGCGGCCGTGCTGGGAACCGCACTGGCGTGGCTGCTGGTGTGCGCGTCGCCGCTGCTGCTGCCCGAGCGCACGCCTTTGCCGAGGCTCGATCAGGTTTCAATTGACGGGTTCTCGGTGCTTGCGGCGTTCGCGGCGACTGCGGTTTGTGTATTTCGGCCGTCGCGCAGATGGCGCTTTCGGTGATGCTGCTCATGGGCGCAGGACTCTTGCTGCGAAGCCTGTGGCAGACGATTGAGACGGACCCCGGCTACCGGCGCGAGGGCGTGTTGACGGCGGGGATTCCGATGCCGTACGACCTCGGCGCGCGGTTCGGTGGCGAGGCGCAGGTGGCGCACTATCGCAGCGTGCTGGAGGCGGTGCGAGCGCTTCCCGGCGTGCGTCAAGCGGCGGTGACCACTGTATTGCCACAAGGACGCGTGCAGGCGTCGATCGACTTTGGCCGTTAGGGCGCGCGGCAGACGGATTATGTACAGGCGCAGGGCGTGAGCCCGGATTACTTCAATGTGATGGGCATTCCGCTGCGTGCGGGGCGGCTCTTCGACGACCGTGATACGGCTGCGACCGAATCGGTAGTGATCATCAGCGAGGCAACTGCGCGCAAGTATTGGCCCGGAGAAAACCCAATTGGCCAGCGCACGGTGCATAAGACGCCGATGACGGTGATCGGAGTGGTGGGTGGTGTGCGCGGCGGCAGCCTGCGCGAGGAAGGCGGGGAACAAATCTATCGTGCCTTGCCGCAGTTTCTGTTTGCGCTGCATGACACGGCGCTGGTGGTTAGCACGGCGGGACCCCAGGGACGCTGGCCGCGCCGCTGCGGGCGTTGCTGCGCGAGCGGTTCCCGAATTATCCGGTGGCCGATGTACGCACGATGTCGGCAGTGATTGATGAGTCGGTGTCGCCGTCGCGGTTTTTTGCCCAGCTCATCACGGGCTTTGCGGCGCTGGCGTTGTTGATTGCGGCGGTGGGAGTGTACGGGCTGCTGGCGCAGTCTGTCGCGGTGCGCCGGCGTGAGATCGACATTCGGCTGGCTGTGGGCGCCGCGCCGCATCAGGTGGCCGTGGCGTTTCTGTTGCGCGGGATGGCGCTGGTGGCGGTGGGGCTTTTGTTGGGCGCGGCGGGGAGCTTGGCAGCGACGCGGGTGTTGCAGTCGCAGCTTTATCAAGTACAGCCGGACGACCCGTTGACGCTCGCGGTAGTGGGCGCGTTGATAGCGGTGGTGGCGTTGGTTGCAATGGCGCTGCCGGCGCTTCGCGCGGCGAGGTTAGACCCGGTGAGGGTGCTGCGGGTGGGTTGAAGATGCTCTATCGAGAATTGTCGATCTGGGAGCGCCGGGCCAACGGGCTTTGGCGCTTTCGTGTGTTGGAGAACGTGGAGTCTGGACGCTTCAGTGTTCAGAGCCGGGACTTCTTCGGTGCCGTCGGCGATCTGAAGGACTTAGACCGAGAGTGGCCCCGGACCTTAGATAGGTATTTCGTGGAACTCCTTGCGGAGCAGGACCCAGAGGAGCGGGCGGGAGGCGGGAGCGACTCCATCGCGGAGGCGATCCAGAAGTTCGACGAAAATTGAGCGACGATGACGAGTCGGGCGAGGCGCAGCCTTACCGCTTGCGCAGCAACACCACGGTGATGTTGTCCGGGCCGCCGGCGGCCTTTGCGGCGTCCACCAAACGCCACGCACGCTCTTCGAGCGTGCCTTCGGTGGCCAGTGTGTCTCGTATGGTCTCCGGCGAGACCACACCATGCAGACCGTCGGAGCACAGCAGGAACTCCGCACCGTCGATGGGCTCAATCAAGTAGTTGCGCACGCGCAGGGCCGATTCGACGCCGATGGCCATCGTCAGCACATGCCGCATGGGATGCTCGCGGAGCTTCGATTCGTCGAGGCCGATCTTGCGTCCCACTTCGTTCACCCAAGTCTGATCCTCGGTGATCGAAGTGAGCTGGCCGTTCTCGTAAAGGTAGGCCCGGCTGTCGCCGACGCTGGAGATGGCGAGGTTGGCGCCGCACTCGATGGCGCCTACCAGCGTGGTGCCCATGCCGTTCAGTTCCACCTTGGCTTGCGCAGCGGAAAGCACCTGACGGTTGGCTTCCTCAAACGCGCGCACCAACAACTCCGGCGACCGTTCATTTCCCGCGTAGATGTGTTTGAGCGCCGTTTCCACCGCCAAGCGCGAAGCCATTTCCCCGGCCACAGCTCCGCCCATTCCGTCGGCGAGCAGATACACGCCGAGCGAGGGATCCACGTAGTAGTAGTCCTCGTTGTTTTGGCGAACACAGCCGGGATCAGAGACCCCAAAGGCTTCCAACATTGATTTGTCTGAATTATATAACGGAGGTCTGGGAGGCAATTGAAACTACTGACGAGCCGGGGGTTCTTCGTAGCTTTCCTTCAAGCGCTCAAGGCCGTCCGTGCGCCAGTCGCCTTTGCGCGGGCCGGACTGTTTGAGGCAGCGCCCGAGCAGTTGAATGGCGTCCTGATCGCCACGGGCGCGATCCAAGACGCCCCGGAAATAGTTGGCGGCCTCGGTAAACTCGGCCCGTTTCCACAAGGCATAGCCGACGTTGAACTGGTAGGCGACGTCGGCCGGGTCGGCGGCGAGGGCCTTGCGAAAGTGATCGAGCGCTTCGGGTTGGTTCAATCGCGCGAGGGCCGCGCCGAGGTTGTTGGCCACTTCGGGAGCAGGCAACTGGGTGGCTAGTTGTTCCAGCAATTGGCGTGCGCCGGCAAAATCGCTAAGGTGATGGCGGCACAGGGCGAGGAGAAAAAGCGCCTCCGCGCGATAGAGGCTGCCGGCGGGGACGCGGTCAAGCCAGCCGGCGGCTTCGCGATAGCTGCCGTTTTCGAAATGGTCGCGGCCCAAGAAAAAAGCAGGCTGCGGAAACTGCGGATCGAGCCGGGCGGCCTGCGTGAGCAGGCGGTGACGCTGGTCGGCGGCTGGAGTCATGAGACCGCGGATGTAGCTCTCACGGGCATTCAACTTCACGGCGGGATGCTGGCGGCGAAAGCCGTCGAGACTCTCCGTCAGGTTCGGCCGCGCCCAACGCAGGATCTTCCAGGCAAAGTCCATCTCGAGCGCGGCCAGCGACTCGGCGGGGCCGGTTTCGAAAAACTCTCCGATCTGGACCACTTCGCGAATGTCGAGCACACGCGCGGTGACACGGAGCGTACCGCGGCTGGCGCCGTCCGGAGCGCCTGCAGGCGCGGGAATCAACTCGACGCGACCATAGAGCAAACGGTCCGCGCCAGCGGATTCGGTGAGTTTGGCGAGTGAAGCGAGGCTCACCTGGGAGACCGAGCTGATTGAGAGCTTACGAGCGGCCTCTTCGCGCTCTTCGCGCGTGAGGACCGCGAAGCCACTATCGGCGAGGGTTTCGCGAATGGTCTCCGAGACGCTCTCGCCCACCCAATCCAGGTTCGCCGCACCGGTACGATTGGCAAACGGCGCGATCAGATACGATTGACTGGAAGCCGGCGGCGCGGTGGTGGCGGCCGACAGGCACACGAGGAGCGCCGACATGGACCGCTTCATGGAAGCCTTATTTTACCGCGCCCAAGCGATGAATCAAAGAAAAAGGCGGCGCCGCGCGCTCCGGCGAGTAGTTCAAACGGGGCTCGCGCGAACCGGGCAGCCGCCGCCCTTCTCGGAGAAGTGGGTCAGGTCAGCGGGATTAGCGGCCGCCGGCGGCCGAGTCGGCCGTGGCGTCGAGCACGACCTTTGTGTCCGTGCCGCCGATGCGGATCTCCTGCACCTTGAACTTGCCTTCGCCGTTGTTGTAACGCACGGAAGTGGACGAGTACTTGCTGGCGGCCTTCAAGACCGACACGGGCGCTTCCACTTTCTGTTTGCCGCGGCTCAGCATAGCCTTGTCGCCGGTGACTTCCAGCTTGTAGTCACCCGGCTTCAGCGTCTGGCCGTTGACCGAGGCTTCCTCAAACAGCGTGACGCGATGAGTGGCAGCCGAGGCAAGGGCCAAACCGGCGATGGCGAAAGACACGACGAGCTTCTTAAACATGATGATCTCCTGGACTCCTAATTTTTAAGGCAGGCTCCGCCTGAACAGGCGTACCGGCCGGATGGCAATTGATTGTTTCTGCTAGCCCGCTAAGTCAGGCGCCGGGCGTGGGCGGTGGCAGCATCGCGCCGCGATTTCAGTGTCTGCATCGTTGTTGACGCACACCTACTAATACGAGGAAGAGGATGAAAAGTTCTGCATGAGCTGCGAAAAAAAACTACCCGGCGGAGAGGAAATCCGCAACGCGCTCAAACGCTGTGTGTTGCACACCGGGTTCCGAACCTAAGCCCGGCAGCCATACAGTGGAGGCATCGCGGCGGAACCACGTCCACTGGCGCTTGGCGTAACGGCGCGTGTGCATCTGCGTTTCAGCGATGGCTTGAGTGAGCGAGAGGCGGCCGTCGATGTGCGCGATGGCTTGTGCATAACCAAGCGAGGCGAGAGGCTTGGCATCGCGCGGTACACCGGCGGCGAGCAGGGCGCGGACTTCGTCCACAATGGCGGGCGTCGAGCCGAACATCTGCTGCGAGCGTGCGTCGAGGCGGGCATAGAGTTCGGCGCGCGGCGGATTGAGACCGAGCGTCAATGTACGGTAGCCGGTGAGCGGATCGCGGCCCTGGGCGAATAAACCGGTGAGCGGTTGCCGGGCGGTGAGGATCACTTCGAGCGCGCGGATGAGTTTGTTGATGTCATTGCGGTGGATGCGGAGCGCGGCGGCGGCGTCCCAACGCGAGAGCAAACGATGGAGCGAGCCGGGGCGGCGTGCTTCACGGGCTTGCAGCCGTGCGCGGATGGACTCATCGCGTGGAGGGCCTGCGAAGAGGCCTTCGAGCAGCGCGCGGAGGTAGAAGCCTGTGCCTCCGGCGACCACCGGCAGATGCCCGCGCGCGTTGATCTCTGCCAGCGCGGCGCGGCCCAGACGTGCATAGTCGCCAGCGGTGAACAGATCCGTGGGCGCGGCGGCGTCGAGCAGGTGATGCGGGATTCCGCGCTGTTCGGCCGCGGACAGTTTGGCCGAGCCGATGTCGAAGCCGCGGAAGATCTGCACGGAGTCGCAATTCACGACTTCGCCAGAGAAACGCTCGGCGATGGCAAGCGAGAGCGCGCTCTTGCCTGCGCCGGTGGGGCCGCATACGACTATGAGCGGAAGGAGCCGCTCAGTCCACATACACGTGCGCCACGCGAGCGCTGATGCCGCACAACACGCTGTAGGAGATGGTGCCGGCGAGGCGCGCGATTTGCTGCGCGTCGATGCTGACGCCATTCACTTCGCCGAGCAGCGTGACGGTGTCGCCGGGTTTTGCACTTGGAACGGTGGTGAGGTCGATGGTGGAAACGTCCATCGACACCGCCCCCACCATCGGCACGATGCGGCCGCCGGCGATGACGCTGCCCTTGTTGCCGAGACGGTGCGGAATGCCGTCGGCATATCCCGCGGCGACGATGCCAATGCGCATGGGCGCCGGGGCGCGATACATGGCGCCGTAGCCGATGGGTTCGCCCGCGGGGATGTCTTTGATGGTGAGCAGGCGCGCCTTCCAGGCGAGCGCGGGTCTCACCTCCAGTTCGCGCGCGGGTGCCTGGCCACGCGCGATCGGCGAAACGTAACCGTAGATGGCGTGGCCGGGGCGGATCATGTCGCCCCAGGCGCTGCGCCGCGCGTAGGCCACGGGTACGGTGGCAGACGTGTGCACGTAGCGCGGGCGCGCCGGGAGCGCGGCGAGCATAGCGGAAAAGCGCGCGAGCTGCGCTTCGGTTTGCCCGGTGTCGTAGTTGGCCGCCGAGGCGAAGTGCGTCATTATGCCTTCGAGTTCGAGCGCCGAAGCATGAGCGGCGACGGCACGCGCGACTTCCGTGGGCGTGGCGCGCGTGCCGAGGCGGCCCATGCCGGAATCGGTCTTCAAGTGATACGAAGTGCGCGTGCCGGTTGGCGAGAGCCGCGCGAGATCGGGGAGCGACGCGAGGTCGTGAATCGCGAGCGTAAGATTGTGCCGCACGGCTTCGGCCGCGGGGAGATCAGCCATGACAAGGATGCGTGTCGAGAGGCCGGCTTCGCGTAGCTCGAGGCCCTCGTCCAAGCTTGACACCGCCAGCCACCGCGTACCCGCCGCGGCCAGCACGCGCGATACTTCTACCGCTCCGTGACCGTAGGCGTCCGCCTTCACCACCGGGCACACTTCCACGCGCGGGCCGACCAATTGGCGGATCGCTTCGAAGTTGGCGACCAGCCGGCCGCGCGATACTTCGATCCAACAACGCATGAAGACTTAAGCGCCCGCGTCGGCCCGGGCCTGCGCCACGGCGGCTTCCACTTCCTTTTGGTATTCGGCGAGCAGCGTTTCGTTCTCCGCTTCGAAGCGCATCACCAGCACCGTTTGCGTGTTCGAGGCGCGGGCGAGGCCCCAGCCTTTGTCGAAGATCACGCGCACGCCGTCCACGTCCACCACCTTATGCGACTTCTTGAAGTGGTTCACCACGCGCTGAATGACGTCGAATTTCAGCTCGTCCGCGCAATCCACGCGCAGTTCCGGCGTGGAGATCATGGTGGGGAGCCCGGCCAGTTGCGCCGAGAGCGGCTGGCCTGAGTTGGCAACGATTTCCATGAGGCGCGCGGCGGAGTAAAGGGCGTCGTCAAACCCGTAGAAACGGTCCTGGAAGAACAGGTGGCCGCTCATTTCGCCGGCCAGTTCAGCGTGTTCTTCCTTCATCTTCGCTTTGATGAGCGAGTGGCCCGTGCGGTACATGATGGCCTTGCCGCCGAGGCGCTCGATTTCGTTGTAGAGCACCTGCGAGCACTTCACTTCACCGATAAACGTTGAGCCGGGTTTGCGCGTCAGGATCTCGCGGGCAAAGATGAGCAGGAGATAGTCACCCCAAACCACGCGGCCGCTTTCGTCAATCGCGCCGATGCGGTCCGCGTCGCCATCGAAGGCAATGCCCAGGTCGGCCTTGTGCTTGTGCACGGCTTCCTTGAGCGCCTCGAGGTTTTCTTCCACGGTCGGGTCCGGGTGGTGGGCGGGGAAGTTGCCGTCCTGCTCAAAGAACAGTTCGACAGAATCGCAGTTGAGTTTTTCCAGCAGCCGGTGCATGGCCGGGCCGGCGACGCCGTTGCCCGAATCGACCACCACTTTGATGCGGCGCTTCCAGTTGAACTGGCTGGAGATTTCGTCGACGTAGGCCGGGACCACGTCGGCGGTCTTCACCGTGCCCGTGCCCGTCTCGAAGTCTTTCTTCTCGATCAACTGGCGGATTTCCTGAATCGTCTGGCCGAAGATGGACTTGCCGCCGCACACGCTCTTGAAGCCGTTGTACTCGGCCGGATTGTGGCTGCCGGTGATCTGGATGGCGCCATCGGCTTTGAGGTTGTAGACCGAATAGTAGAGGAACGGCGTGGGCACGACGCCCACGTCGGTTACTTCCACGCCGGTGGACAGGAGCCCATCGAGCAAGGCGTCATGCAGGCGCGGGCCGCTCAAACGAACGTCGCGGCCGAGGTTGATCTTCTTGCCGGCGTGGCGTTGGATGTAGGTGCCGAAGGCCTGGCCAAGCTCCCGCACGCCGTCGCTCGGCAGGTCCACATCGGCGATGCCGCGAATATCGTATTCGCGAAAAATGGTCGGTTTGAGCAGCATTGTTTCGAGACTAGCAAAGAACCGCTTGCCAACGCTCAACCTGGAAATGAAGCGTTTAGGGTTGGTGCGGGATGGGCTTGCGGAACAGGCGTACCAGCATCATCAAGCCCGCACCGAGAGCCAGCGCGCCGAGTGAAAGTTGCCAGGTGTGCGCCTTCACCCAACCCGCGGAATCTTCACCGAGCGTGCGGCCGAGCGCGGCCAGTGCGAAGTAGCGCGGGATGCGGCCGGCGAGCACGATGAGCAGAAACGCGAGAGGACCAACGCCGAAAGCCCCAGCGCAGAGCACGAAGATTTTCATCGGCAGCCCGGGGATGGGGACCAGCGTGGGAATGAAGACGGTGACGAGCCCGTAGCTGTGGAACCACTCGCGGAAGCGGCGGGCGCGCAGCGTTGTGGCATGGCGCTCCACATACAGATCGCCGCTTTTTCGCGCGAGGAAGAAGAGGATCATGGAGCCGAGGGCGGAGCCGATCACCGAGAGAGCGGCGGTTTGATACGCCAAGTTGGGGTTGGTGACGGCAGTGAGCAATACCAACGCATCCACGCCGCCCGGCAGCGGGAGGCCGGCAGAGTCGATGAGCGCGAGGAGGAAGGCGCCGGGCAGTCCCCAGAGTTGCAGGGCCGCGGCGATCTTACGCAACATGAGCCGGACCCTCCGTGGCGATGCGCCGCAGTTCGGTTTCGTCAATCACGGGGATGCCGAGCTTCTGCGCTTTGTCGAGCTTGGAACCCGCTTTTTCACCTGCGACGAGAAAGCTGGTTTTGCGGCTCACCGAGTCACCCGCTTTGCCGCCCGCGGATTCGATGAGTGCTTCGGCTTCTTCGCGGCTGAGCGTGGGCAGGGTGCCGGTAACGACGATGGTCATACCTTGAAGCGGGCTGCCTTCGCGCTTGGGCTTGTCGTGCGTGAACACGAGGCCCGCGGCGCGCAGGCGTTCGACGAGTTCCTGGCTGCGCGGCGCGGCGAAGAAGGCGCGGATGGCAGAGGACACACGCGGACCCACCTCCTGCGCTTTTTGCAATTTGTCCTCATCGGCGGCCATCAGCGCGTCGAGACTGCCGAACTCTTCGGCGAGTAGCTGTGCGGTGCGCTCGCCCACGAAGGGAATGCCAAGGCCGTTCAACACACGCGGCAACGGCCGCGCGCGCGAGGCTTCGATGCCGCGCAGAATACGCTCAGCCGATTTTTGCCCCATGCGATCGAGCGCGGCGAGTTCCTCCACTTTGAGCGCGTAGACGTCGGCCACGTTCTTCACCATGCCTTTGTCTACGAGTTGGTCCACCAGCGTGCTGCCCATGCCATCGATATCCATGACGCCGCGCGAGGCAAAGTGGCGGATGGTTTCTTTCAGGCGCGCCGGGCAATCGGAGTCGATACAGCGGCTGGCCACTTCGCCCTCGGCGCGCACCACCGCGCCGCCACACACCGGGCAGACCTTGGGCATGTGGAACGGCGTGCGCGGATCGCCGCGGCGTTCCACGCGCACGACCTTGGGGATCACGTCGCCGCTGCGCTCCAGCACCACCGTGTCTCCGATAGCGAGCTCAAGCCGTTCGATCTCGTCTTCGTTGTGCAGCGTGGCGCGCGAGACGGTGACACCGCTCACCGTCACCGGGCGCAGATGCGCCACCGGCGTAAGCACGCCGGTGCGGCCCACTTGCACTTCGATGTTTTCGAGCACCGTCTCCGCCTGGCGCGCGGGGTACTTGAAGGCGATGGCCCAGCGTGGGGCCTTCGACGTCCAGCCGAGGCGCTTCTGCTGCGGGATCGAATCGACCTTGGCGACCACGCCATCGATTTCATACGGCAGCGTGTCGCGCTGGCCTTCGTACTTCTTGGTCCAGGCGAAGAGCTCCTCCACCGACGCGCAGCGCGCGCGTTCGGGGTTCACCTTGAAGCCCATCGCCGCGAGTTCTTCGAGCGAGTCCCAATGGCCGTCGCGCGCGGGCTGGCCGTCGACGAGCAGGAAGTAGGCGTAGAAGTCGAGCTTGCGCGCGGCAGTGATGGACGGATCGAGCACGCGGAGCGAGCCGGCGGCGGAGTTGCGCGGATTGGCGTAACGCTGGAGGCCCTTGGCTTCCTGGTCGGCGTTGAGCTCCTGGAAGGCTTTGTTGGACATCACCACTTCGCCGCGCACTTCAAAATCGCTGCTGCCTTCGCGGATGACGAGCGGGAGCGAGCGGATGGTGCGCGCATTCTCGGTGACGTCTTCGCCGGTTTCGCCGTCGCCGCGCGTTACAGCTTGTGCAAAGCGGCTGTCACGGTAGCGCACGGACATCGACAGGCCGTCGAGCTTCAACTCGGCACAGTACTGATACGGCTCGCCCTTGAGCAGGTCGGCCACGCGGCGGTCAAACTCGCGGAGTTCGGCTTCGTCGAGCGCGTTGTCTAGGCTCAGCATCGCGGTGCTGTGGCGCACCTGCATGAAGCCTTCGCGCGGCGCGCCGCCCACACGGCGGGTGGGCGAATCGGGTGTGACGAGTTCCGGGTGCGCGCGCTCGAGTTCGGTGAGCTCGCGCATCAACTTGTCGTAGTCGGCATCGGAAATCTCGGGCCGGTCGAGCACGTAGTACAGGTGCTCGTAGCGGTGTAGTTCGGCCCGGAGATGCGCGGCGCGGTCGGCGGGGGGTTCAGCGGACATCAACTTTCCATGATCGCCGATTGTTGGAGTCCGGCGCGAAGCGCTACCTTAAAAAGATTCGCCGCCAAGCCATTCTCATCTACAATCCGAATGCCAGGAAGCTGATCCGCAACCCGCGCCTTTCCGAGCGTGTGCGCGAACTGCTGGCCCAGCGCGGCGTCGATGCGCAACTGACACCCACCGCGCGGCCCGAGCATGCCACGGATTTGGCGCGTGCAGCCGTGGCGGCTAGCAGCGTGGATCTGATCGTCGCAATGGGCGGCGACGGTACGGTGAACGAAGTGCTGAACGGCATGGTGCACTCGGCCGTTCCGCTGGCAGTGATTCCGGGCGGCACGGCGAATGTGTTGTGCTGCGAGACCGGGATTCCGCGCCATCCGGAAAAGGCCGCCACGCTGCTGGCCGATTGGAAGCCCGAGCGAGTGGCGGTAGGCCGGCTGGATGCGCACGGCGCGGCGCCTCGGTATTTTCTGTCGATGGCCGGCGCGGGCTTCGACGCGAAGATCGTGAATGAAGTGCAGCCAGGCGTGAAACGCAAGCTGGGAAAGATCGCGTATTGGATCGCGGGGGTGAGCCAGTTCGGACGGCGGCTGACGATTCTGAAGGTGCGCGCGGACGGCCGCGAGTTTGTCACCGGCTTTGCGCTCACCAGCCGCGTGCGCAACTACGGCGGCGACCTGGAATTGGCGACCGAGGCGTCGCTGTTTCGCGATGAGTTTCAGTTGCTCACGTTCGCGGGCCGGTCTACGATTCCTTACGGCATCTATCTCGCGGGCTCGGTGGTGGCGCCGGCACGATCGCTGCCGGGCGTGACGAGTGCAATGACGCGGCGCGTGGAGTTGCTGCCGACCGACGGCGATCCGGTGTATGTGCAAGTGGACGGTGAACTGGCGGGCCGGCTGCCGGCGGTGATTGAATTGGTGCCTTCGGCAGTGACGCTGCTGCTGCCCGAGTCCGCGCGGCGGAAGGGCTAGAGGGCGATGGACAACCTCACGCACACGCTCACGGGCCTGATGCTGAGCCGTGCCGGGCTCCACCGGTTGACGCCGCGCGCTTCTCTGATTTTGATGCTGGCGGCGAATGCGCCGGATATCGACGTGGTATCGCTGCTGGGCGGCACGGCGGTTCACCTCGAATGGCGTCGCGGTTGCACGCATGGGTTGCCTTCCTTGCCGCTGATGGCCGCGCTGCCGGTGCTGGCGGCGGGCATGTGGCGCACGCCGGGGGCGTGGGTGGCTTCATCGATTGGCGTGCTCTCGCACCTACTGCTTGACTGGATCAACGTCTATGGCATCCGGCTGCTGTCGCCGATCTCGCAGGAGTGGTTCCGGCTGGACATCACCACGGTGATCGACCCGTGGATCTGGATGGTGTTGCTGGCGGCGGTGGCCTGGCCCGCGCTGGCGCGGCTGGTGAGTTCGGAGATCGGCGCGAAGTCTCAGGCGGGCGGTGGTATGGCGGTGTTTGCGCTGGCGTTTGTGCTCCTTTATAACGGGGGCCGCGCGGTGCTGCACAGCCGCGCGATGGCAACGCTCGATGCACGTGTGTATCAAGGCGGCGTGCCGAGGCAGATCGCGGCGCTTCCGCACCACTTGAACCCGCTGCGGTGGCGAGGCGTGGTGGAGTTGCCCGGGCGCTGGGAGACGCACACGATCGATCTGGCGCGCGAGGATTTCGATCCCAAGGCGGGACGCGTTTGGTACCAGGCAGAGCCGTCGGCGGCGGTGGCGTCGGCGCGGCGTGATGAGACGGTGGCGACGCTGAGGAGGTTTTCGCCGATGCTGTGGTGGCGTCAAGTACCGTCGCCGGGTGAAGGCGCGCCGATTGAGGTGAAGGCGACCGATCTGAGGTTTGGCGAACCGAACGAGGAGAACTTTACCGCGATTGCGGTGGTGGATGTGGCAACGGGGCTGGTGCGCGAGTCGCGCCTGCAGATGCGTGGTCCCAACGCGCCACTGGTGCCGCATTAGGGCCGCTGGCTGTTACGAGTACTCGGAAACCGGACTGCGGGCGGTGACTTCGAGGGCGGCGCGTTGGGCTTGGGCCATGGCGGCGTCCTTGATGGACTCGTAACCGCGGATGGTCTCGGGGAGTTCGACGAGGCAGCGAGCGGCGGATTCGTCGGAGAGCGTGAGGGCCTTTTCCACGAGCGCGCGGTACCAGGGCACGAGTGCGCGTTCGCGGCGGCGGTGGGCGGCGTATCCGAAGATGTCGAAAATGCCGCCGCGGAGTCCTCGCAAGGACGCGAGAATGCGGAGCGGGGTGCGGAACCAGGGGCCGAGCGCCAGCTTGTTGTTGAGGCCCCACGCGCGCAGCAGAGGCGGGTGGAGGTTGTAGCCGATGGACTCGACGGCTTCCCACTGCTCGTGCAGGCCGCGCTCGAAGGCCGCGCCGGTGAGGAGCCGCGCGACTTCGTACTCGTCCTTCACGGCCATCAGGCGGTAGAGATGCAGCGCCACGGCGTCGGCCAGCGCTGGACGGGCGGCGCGAACGCGGGCCACAAAGTCCGCGTGCTCGCGCGCGTAAGCGGCGTTTTGATACTCGGTGAGGCGAGCGGTGTAGTCGATGGGTGCAAGCGGCGCCGCGACGACTAGTTCCACCGGCGGCGGTTTGCGGCCCAGCGCGAAGGCTTGCAAATTGCGCTCCACCTGCGCGCCGTTCAAACGAATTGCTGCTTCAATGGACTCGCGCGTTAGCGGCACCAGCCCCGCCTGCCATGCCGCACCCAGCAGAATCATGTTGGCCATCATGTGCGTGCCGAAGTAGCGCTCGGACAAGCCAGCGGCGTCGACATACACGTTGCGCGCCGTGTTGGTGTGGCGTTCGAGCTTGGCGATCTGCTCACCGGCGTCACCGAAGGGCAGGCGCTTGCGGACGGATTCGGCGGTGGGCGTCACGTTCGTATTGACAGCGGCGGCGGTGCGCGATGGATGAGCGCACTTCAGGTTATCCACGGCCATCAAGCCGAGCAGATCGTAGCCGAGCAGCAGGTCCGCGTTACTTGCGTTGATGCGGGCGGAAACGGCGAGGGGTGAGCGGCTGAGAGTGAGATGCGACACGACCGCGCCGCCCTTTTGAGCGAGGCCGGTTTGGTCCAGTGTGAGCACGTGCAGACCGTCCATGGCGGCCGCGGCGGCAAGGATCGCATTCACGGTGACGACGCCGGTGCCTCCGATGCCGGGGCTGAGGATGCGATAGGCGGCTGCGCCCTCAAGCGGCGGCAAGCTGGGATCAGGGGCGGACTGGAGTCCGCCGGAGGCTAGAGCCCGCTCCACGCCGGCCGGTGCGGGTTTGCGGAGGCCGGTACCCGGCTTAACCTTCACAGTGACAAAGGACGGACAATCGCCGAGCGCGCAGGCATAATCCTTGTTGCAGCTTGGCTGATGAATCGACATTTTGCCCCCGAGCGGCGTGTCGAGCGGGTGGAGGCTGGGGCAGTTCGATTGCTTCACGCAATCGCCGCAGCCTTCGCAGACTTCCGGGTGAATCACCAGGCGCTTCACCGGCTCGACATACTTGCCGCGCGAACGGAGGCGGCGCTTTTCGGCCGCGCATTCCTGCTCAAAGATGAGCACGGTGACGCCCGGAATTTTTTCGAGCTCGCGCTGCACGGCCGCCATTTCCGAGCGCTCGTGCACGGTGACGTTGCGGGCGAGCGCGCCGGGGTCAGAGTAGCGCGAGACATCCTCAGCCACAATCGCAATCTTCTTCACGCCCTCGGCTTCCAGCTTGCGCGTGAGCGCGGGTACGGGAATGGCGCCGACGGCGTCTTGCCCGCCGGTCATCGCCACGTGGCCGTTGTAGAGGAGCTTGTAGGTGATGTTGACGCCTGCGGCGACGGCGGCCTGCACGGCGAGCGAGCCGGAGTGGAAATAGGTGCCGTCGCCGATATTCTGGTAAATATGATCGCGCTGGACAAACGGCGCCATGCCGAACCACGGCGCACCTTCGCTGCCCATGTGCGCGGCAAACGAATAGCCCCGGCCGGCGTCTTCCATCAAAAAGCCCATGCCCGCGCAGCCGATGCAGCCGCCCACCACCTGATCCGGCGCCATCAGCGTGCTGCGGCTGTGCGGGCAGCCGGAGCAGAAGCTGGGCGTGCGGAGGATGGTGATTTCGCGCGGCCGGCGGTGAATTTCGCTGAGCCGGTTAAGACGCGCGGCGAGGCCGGGAATGGTGTCCGCGGGCAGCACGCGGCCGAGCGCCTTTAAGATGAGGTCCGGTTCGAGTTCGGCCGTGGATTGCAGCAGCGCTTCGCCCTGCTCATCGAATTTGCCAACGATGCGCGGGCGGTGCGCCGAGGCGTAGAGCGTTTCGCGCAGTTGCAGCTCCAGGAAGCTGCGTTTTTCTTCGATGACGAAAATGCGATCGAGCCCGCGCGCGAACTCTTCGACAAAGCGCGGGTCGAGCGGATAAGTCATGCCGAACTTGGCGATGCGGATGCCGAGCGAGTCGAGGTCCGCGTCGGCGAGGCCGCAGTCGGCGAGAGTCTGGCGCAAGTCGTAGTAGCTCTTGCCGGCGGTGGCGATGCCGATACGCGCGTTGTTGTTGAGCGCTCCGTGCAGTGTGTTGAGGCCCGGATTGGCGCGCAGGAAATCGAGCGCGGCGGGGATGCGGCGCACGTTCGTCTCGTGCTCCAGCATGAGGGCGATGCCAGGGACGAGGCGGGGGTCAGAGCGCTTCTGGTAGCCGGCGTCCGGCGTATGGAACTGGTAGCGGTCGAGGCCGACTTCGACGATGCCGCCGCCGTCGCAGGTTTGCGTCAGGAGTTTGAGCGCGCACCAGGCGCCGGAGTAGCGCGAGAGGGCGATGGC
Organism: Acidobacteriota bacterium; assembly: GCA_016871115.1. GTDB lineage: Bacteria > Acidobacteriota > Terriglobia > Bryobacterales > Bryobacteraceae > VFZP01. The sequence goes on along the minus strand of VFZP01000009.1, from coordinate 3,275 downwards.
GTAGAGGCCATAGTCAAGAATCTCCTGCGTGTTGCCGGGATACAGAGTGGGGATGTTGACGTTGTACAGAGAGAAATCGCTTTGGTGCGGGATGGAAGAACTTTTGCAGGGGTGATCGTCGCCGGCGAGTAAGAGCGCGGCGCAGTTGCCCGGCGAGCCGGTAAGGTTGCCGTGACGGAGAATGTCGCCGGACCGGTCGACGCCAGGCCCCTTGCCATACCAGATGCCGACGACACCGTCGACTTTGGCCGGTCCGCGGCCGCCAAGGACGTTGATGATCTGGGAGCCGTAGATGGCGGTGGCGGCGAGGTCTTCATTGAGTCCGGGCTGGAAGTGAACGTTGAGCGGGGCGAGGTGGGGTTGAGCGCGTTGGAGCGCGAAATCGTAGCCGCCGAGCGGCGAGCCTTCGTAGCCGGAGATATAGCAGCCGGTGCGGAGTTGACGGCTGCGGTCGAGGCGCATCTGGTCCATGGGCAGGCGGACGAGGGCCTGGATGCCGGTCATGTGGACGCGGCCGGATTCGAGAGTGTACTTGTCGTCGAGCTTCACGCGGGTTTTGAGCGGGCTGAACCCGCCGTATGCTAAAGCTTGCCACATTCTGTAACCGGCCGGTTTTTTCAGCGGGAGTACACGGGCGGAAGGGCGGGCCTAAAGTCCCGTGCGGGCTGAAAGCCCGCCCCACGCGGACGCCGAGTGCACGGAGTTTCCACGCCTACTCGCTTTTAGCAGGTTTGGCGGCCTCGGCCGGCGCTTTGCGATCCTCCGCGCCCGTGGCGATGGCGACCTTGACGCCCGTATCGAGACGTTGGAGTTGCGTGGTGGCGACCTGCTCACCCTCGGTGAGGCCTTCGAGAATTTCGATCTGCTGGTCCACGCGGTCGCCAATTTTTACGTCGCGCGCTTCGATGGAGCCGCGGTTGGTGACGACGAATGCTTTGTTTGAGCCGAGCACGTAGGCGACGGCGCGTTGCGGCACCACCATGACGTCATCCATCTTCTGGGTGGCGAGCCGGGCGCGGGCATAGGAACCGGGCTTGAGGGCGTTGTCGGGGTTGTCAATCAGTACTTCGACGACGAAGGTGCGTTTGCTTTGCTCGACAGTGGGCGAGATGCGCCAGACTTTGCCGCGAAACTTGCGGTCTTGAAATGCTTCGACGGAGACGTCGGCCACCTGACCCACTTTGGTCCAGGGGGCGAGGCGCTCAGGCACGTCGAGGCGGAGGCGGACGGGGTTGGTCTTCACCAGGGTAAACAGCGGGGCGTTGGGGCGGACGTAGGCGCCGGTGGTGATGGTGCGTTCCTTGATGCTGCCGGCAAAGGGGGCGCGGACGGTGGTGTCGCGGAGTTTTTTGCGCTGCAGTTCGACGATGGCCTTGAAGCGCTCCACTTCCTGGATGAGGTTGCGGGTCTGGTTGCGCGTGGCGTCGAGCGCGGCGGTCATGGCCTGGAAGCGGGTGGAGGCGGCATCGAGGTCGGCCTGGGCGCCGATTTTCTGGTCTACCAGTTCGCGGATTCGTTTGAAGCGCATTTCGGCTTCCTTGAGATCGGCGGCGGCGCGGCGTACTTCAGGCGTTTCATCGAGGTTCTGGACGCGCTCGGCTTCGGCCTTCAGCCCCAGACGTTCGAGCGACTGGCGGAGCTGGGCTTCGTTCTGCTGGAGGATGTAGCGTTGCTCTTCGTCGGAGATGTTCAGCAGTACGTCGCCTTGGCGAACCATGTCGCCGAGGTCAAAATTTACCTTGTTGACCTTACCTTCGATCTCGGCGCTGACGATGACTTCATCGTAGGGGAAGAGCGTGCCTACTGAATCGACCACTCGTTGGAGATGGAGGGTGACGACCGGGGCTACCCGAACGGAGATTGGTCCGGAGTCTTGCTTGGCCTTGGCCTTGGGCGGCGCCTTCTGGCAACCGGCCAGGGTAGACAAAGCCAGCGGGGCAGCGAACGAGAGCAAACGTGTCATCGGGAACCTTCATTATAGGCGGGCGGCGGAGTGATTGGGGTTACGGGCGGGCAAAGATAAAACGGTTCACTACTCCCAGCCGCAAGTTCTGGTTCTAAGGTGAATCCCCCCCCCTGTGCCCAAGTGTTCGCCCTCCCTGGAGTGGGGTGAAGACCGTGCCGATTTAGCTTTAGAGAGGTAGTTTGCGTCCGCGTGATTGACCGTCGTTAGCTAGCAATGGAGCCAAACAACCCATCGATGAAGCTCTACCGGGCCTTTGTGGCTGCGGTGATCGGTATTGGCTTCGTCGTGTCCCTGGCCGGAACCGTGCCCTGGCATACAAAAGATGCCTCGCGCAGCTATGTGCTGCTGGCGCTGGCCGTGGCCACTTCGGCGCTCAAACTCCAGGCACCGCAGGTTGTGGGGAAGATGACGGCCAATTTCGTCTTTGTGCTGCTCGGAATTCTGGAGCTGAGCCTCAGCGAAACGCTGCTGCTGGGTTGTGCAGCCAAGGCGGCGCAATTGCTGATCCCCCGGCGGTCGGCAAAGCTGCCGGTTACGCCGTTGTTCCACGTGGCCACCGCCGCGATTGCCGTCACGTTGTCTTATCGCACCCATCACGCTACGTCGCTTGAGGGCTCGGGCGGAGATCGCGGCCCGCTCCCATTGCTGCTGGCGGCCACGGTGCTGTACGCCATGAACACATTCCCGGTAACCGCGGTAGTGGCGCTGCTGCAGAAGCAGAATCTGGCGGTGGTGTGGCGCGAGTGCAACTTCCGGCTGTTTCCGCACTACCTGGGCGGGTGCTGGCTGGGGTGTTTCATTATTCGGCGGCCGCGATCGGATCGGCCTCGTCGCTGATGGTGGTGCCGGTGGCCTTCCTGGCATACTCCGCGTTCCAGGCCTATCGTTACCGGGCAAACGGTAGCGGCGGCGCGTCGGTGGACGAGCTGGCGGCGCTGCACCAGCGCACGATCGAGGCGCTAGCCATGGCAATTGAAGCCAAGGATATGACTGCGCAGAGCCACTTGCTGCGTCTGCAGCTTTATTGCAACGAAGTGGGCAAGATGATGAAGCTGCCTCGGGAGCAAATGGAGGCGTTGCGCGCGGCGGCGATTCTGCACGATATCGGCAAGCTGGCTGTGCCCGAGCATATTCTGTCGAAGCCGGGCAAGCTGACGCGCGAGGAGTTTGACAAGGTCAAGATTCATCCCTCGGTGGGCGCCGATATTCTCGAACGGGTGCGGTTCCCTTATCCTGTGGCGGACATTGTGCGGACGCATCATGAGAAGTGGAACGGCGGGGGGGGTATCCGGCGGGGCTGAAGGGCGAG
>VFZP01000008.1 GCA_016871115.1 Acidobacteriota bacterium | reverse complement strand
CCAGAACGGTCTTCAGAGCTTCGAAGCGAACGGTGATAGCAGCGACGTCAGGCACTGCAACCAGTATACGCCAAAACATTTCTATATGAAAATATTATTTCTAGACAATACCTAAGTGCGCTCTGCTGCTTTGCCTATCGTTGTTCCACGGGCCGCAGGTCGCCGCGGGCCGAAGCCCGCCCCGCCTGGGCATATATGTTCAGAGTTTGCGTGGCCATGGCTTCCAGGGTGTAGTGGCGTCGAACGCCTTCGTAGGCGCGGCGGCTGAGGTTGAGGGCGAGGTCGGGGCGGGAGAGCACCTGATGGAGTCCTTCGGCGAGGGCCGCGGGGGAATCGGGCTCGACGAGCAGCCCGCCGCCAGTGGTCTCAATCATCTCCGGAAACGAGCCGCGGCGGGGAGCGACAACGGGGACGCCGCAGGCCATGGCTTCGAGGACAGGCAGGCCCTTGGGTTCGTCATACGAGCAGGGGAGCGAGAAGACGTCAGCATTCTGCAGGAAGCGCGCCTTTTGCTCGCGCGTGACTTCGCCCCAGTAGCGGAACTCGCCAGACCAGCCGGCCGCGGCGATCTTCTTTTCGATGCCCGCAAGGTACGGCTTATTTTCTGGCGGCAGGTAGCCGGCCGCTTCGAGGCGTAGCGGGCCGAGCTCCGCTCTGCGCTGGCGCAGCAGATGGAACGCGTCGGCGAGATGGCCGAGGCCTTTCTCCGGCGCGATGCGGCCGAGGAATGACACGTTGCGCGCGGCCGATTTCGTGCGGCGTTCGAGCGAGTAGCCGTCCATCGAAATGCCGAGCGGCACCGTGTGGATCTTCTCCGGCGGAATGCCGAGGTAGCCCGCCATGCAGCGCGCGCCATAGTGGCTGACGGCGATGAAGGCGTCCGCCTCTTTCACCTGCGCGCGGACGAGCGCGAGGGCTTGCGTGCGGTAAGGCTCCACCAGTCCGTCGAGGAACAACTCTTCGCCCTGGAGACTGCACACGACGGGGCACCCGGTGACTTCGCGCAGCGGCTTGGCGAGCGAGATCAGCAGCGTGTACGGCAACGTCACCACGTCGGGGCGCGGTTCGTGGCGCAACCACTCCACGAGACTAGTGATCTCTTTGCGCTGGTGGCCCGCCACGCCCTCCAGCATCGAAACGGTGAGCGCGCCGAGCGACTGCGGATCCACGTCCACGCCGCGCCCGGCGAACAGGCGGATGACGGCGGGAATGTCCCAGAGCTTGTCGAGGAATTTGGGCGTCCAGCGGAAGAGCGGGGAAAGCTGTTCGAGGTAAACGCTGATGCCGCCGAAGAAGACGCGCTGCTGCCGGCTGGCGTTGGCTTCGTCGGTTCGTGTGGGCGTGTAGAGTGGGAGCAGCACCACGTCGTGCCCCTGGCGTTTGAGTTCGCCCGCCAGATTGTTGTCGCGCAGGCAACTGCCGCAAAACATGTTGCCTGCGCCGGCCGTGATGCTGAGGATTTTCATGTCGACTGTAGCGCCATCTGGAACGCGCGCCGCGCGTACAGATGGTCAAACAGGTTGCCTTCGTGCGGCTGATCCCATACGATGCGATTGGTTTGAATGGGGCCGAAGTTGAGGCGGCCGATGTGGTTCGCCGTCAGCAGGCGGCGGCGGAACGCGTCGTCATTCGTGATGGCGGTGAGCACGAGCGTGGGCCCGAGAATCTCGGGGATCTCGCGCTGCGGCACTTCGACGACGCTGGCAAATGGGAACAGGTACTCTTTGTTGGCGAGCGTGTGCTCGGGCGAGTCGACATGCACGATGGTGGGCAGCAGGTAGGAACAGCCCTCGAGTTCGGCGAGGCGTGAGCCGGGGCGGTATTTGAGCGTGACGTCTTCGGCGCCTGGGTCGGCGAGGCCCTGCTCGACGAGCGCGTTGATGCGCGAAGCGACGCCCGCGTCGGCAAACGGCGACACGGCGGCTTCGGGGTCGTTGGCCGGGCGTGGCGCGATCTTCGAGACGCGTTCAGCGAGCGCTTCGGCAATGGCGTAGCCATGGCGGGGCACCCACAGGCCCGATGCATTGACGCAGGAGCGGCCGGAGTTTTCACAGATCGACGCGGCGATGATGTCGATGAACTCGGGCCAGCGGTCGATCATGTCTTCGCCGATGGTGATCTTGCTCCAGCCGGGACCGTGGAGTTCAATGCGCGGATCGTTCTGATACGCCTTCATGGTGCCCACGTCGCCGAATACCATGCCGCGGCCGCAGCGGCGGAGGATTTCGCCCGCGCCCGCGTGGTCGGCGGGGTAGTAGCTGAAGGCCTCCGGCGGCGCGCCCGCGCGGATGAAGGCCTGAATGATGCGGTACGGGCTCCACGGCTCCGAAGCGCCGGGCTTGAGCACCAGCGCCGTTTTGAGCGCGAAGGCCGGGACCCACAGCGAGTGAACGCCGGGCGAGTTCGAAGGCAGCACGACGCCGAGCGAATCGCCGCGGCGGAAGTAGCTGACGACGGCGCCGGTGGCTTCGCCGTGGCCACGGTCAAGGATCGAGAGGTCGAGATTGCGCGTGAGGCCGCGGAGCACGCCCGAGATGTTGGACATGACGCCCGCGATCTTTTCCATGTTGCGGCGCACCATCACCCAGGGCGAGCCCGTGGTGGCGGAGGTTTGCTCGATGTAGTCCTGCGGGGTTTGTTCGGCGTCACCCAACGGGAGCGTCGCGTTGAAGAAATGATCGGACGCCTTTTCGCACAGCGCGATCAACTCGGCGCAGGTGAAGCCAGACATCATGGAGGCGATCTCGGGGAGCGCACGCAGATCGCGGCGAATGAGCCCGGAGTTCGCCATGCTGATTTTCACCAGCGGCTGTTTGGTGCGGTGGTGGTTGGCGGTGACCGAGTCTACGGAATAGTAGGCTTCGCCTTGGCGCAGGATGGGCAGGTGCAGCATAGCTTAATAGACTCCTTCGACGACGCTGGTTTTGAACCGCGAGAACGGCCGCACGTTGCGCACGCCGTCCCAGGGGTACTGTTCGCAGGGCGCTTCGCGCTCGCACTCGTCGCGTTCGAGGAAGCGCGGAATGAAGGTTTCGCGCGTGAGCGTGGTGAGGCGGACGCGGCCGGTTTGTCCGTACCCTACGAGTTCAGTGGGTCTGTCCGGGTTCACCACTTCGAGCATGGCGCGCGGCGATGGAGGGTAGTAGATGATGGCCCAGTTGTCTTCCGGCAGCGGCTTCTTGTGGACGGCTAGGCCCATGAGCGTGTTGCCGTAGGTGGGCGCGAAATAGATGTTGGGGCCGAGCAGTTCTTCGACGGCGAAGCGGTGGAACTGCGGCGTCATTTCCGTGCCGCCGCAGAAGATGCCTTCGATGCCGAGCTTTTCGAGCGACACCTTTTCGCAGATGGCTTCGAGGAGCTTCGGCGTGGTGAACATGCACTTGATGTTCTCGTGCGCCTTCATGATGGTGAGCGACTGGTCGACGACGTGTTGCTTGTAGCGCTCGGCCATCTGGATCTCGCCCCATTTGATGAGCTTGATGACCCAGCGCGGATCGAGATCGACGGTGAAGCAGATGCCGCCGCGGTGTTGCGCGAGGTGTTCGACGGCGAGGCGCAGGCGGCGCGGGCCGCTGGGGCCGACGCTGATCCAGTCAGCGCCTGTGGGGAAGCATGCATCGGGGAGGGTTTCGGAGAAATTTTCGTAGTCGATGCGGAAGTCTTCCATCTGGACGCGCGACTTGGGGACGCCCGTGGAGCCGCCGGTTTCAAAGATGAAGGCGGGCTTGCCGGCGAGGCCGCGCGGGATCCATTTGCGCACAGGGCCGCCTCGGAGCCACTCGTCCTGGAAGGGCGGGAACTTGCCGAGGTCGGGGTAGGATTGGATTTCCTTGCGCGGGTCCCAGCCGAGCTGAGTGGCGGCGTAGTCGAGCCAGAACGGGCAGCCCGTTTCTGGCGAGAAATGCCAGTTGACGATCTCACGCGTATGGGCATCCAGCCGTGCCTGCGCCGCGGCAATTTGCGCGGACAGGCCTGCGGCGGTGCTAGTGGTGGCTTGTGACATGTGTCTCCAGTATAAGGTGGCTGGGCCAGTGGGCCGGTTACGCCGTCCCACAGGTGGTGATGTATTCCGCAGAGACGCAGATGCAGGATGTTTTGCGGTCTGGGCCAGGGTAGGCGAGTGCCTCTAATCAGGCACTCGCCCAATTCGCAGCCAGCGGGATGACCGACTACTGCGGCGGATTGGCCCTGGGGAGACGGCGCCGCGCCTCGGCGACAGCGACGATGTTGCGGATGACTTCGGCGTCATCGTTGGGCGCCATCGCCATTGCGGGCATGGCCGCGCCTGGAGTGGCGCGCGGGGGCGTGCAGCAATCGGCGGTTGGGCTGGTGCCGGCCACGGCCAGGGGGAACAAGCCCATGGCGCTGACTGCTCATTTGAGGTTGAAGCCAGTCGCGGCTAGCTGGTCTTCCACCAAAACATAAAGGCAGTTTCTTCCCGCCCTGAATTGAGCGGGATTATTGGATTGGACGGAGATGAGTGGAGCAGTCGAAGACATGTTGCCGGCTTGCGGCGCGACGAGGACGTTGGTGACGGTATTGAGCCAGACCTGCAAGAAATCGTCGGCCCGCACGTTGAACGAAAGGCGAGGTTCGCGGAAGTCGGGCGCCAGACAGAAGCACTTGCGGAAGATCGAGTAGCCGGGGTTGGCGGCCGTGACCGCCGGGTCGCTTGTGTTCTGATTGCGTGGGCCGATCCACAAACTTCCCCCGCCTGCGGGGGGGCCCAAAGGCTGTGCGGGGTTGTGACCCAAGCCGGCGCGGGCGTGGCTACGGGCGGATAGGTAGCGATGTTTATCCAGTAGTTGTCGTTGATCGTGGACACGGGTGGCGGCGCCGGGTACGGGCCGAACGTCTGATAGTTGTCCCCGTGTCGATGGCGATGGTTTATATCTGGGCGGAGGCTGCGGCGGTAAACAGCAGCAGCAACGCACCCCCGCGGAGGGTGTTCGATAGTTTCATGTTTCTCCTCAAAAGTATGTGCCAGCCTATTGGGGCGCGGCTTCGGTGAAGGTGAGCGCCGACTCGATGGACTTGACATCGTTGTCGGTCATGCCAAGGTTTTTCGCGAACGTTCGCAGCGCGACACGCTCATCGGGAGAAATCTTCCCGTCTTGCGCGAAGGCGGCGAATGAGTCGCGATAGACGCCCAGTTTGGGCTGGAGCGCTGCCCAGTCACGAGCTTCCTGAAAAAGCACGCGCTTGGATTGCAGAGCGGTGAGGCTGTAGGCAAGCGGTCCGGTGGCCTCGAGTTGTTGCTTGAGCTCGCCGGAAGCGGCGGGGGCCGAACGGAGGCGGAGCCGCACGAATTGACGGACGTGTCTTCGGCGGGCGAATCGGGCCGGGGGTCTTTGAGAGCGTTGTCGAGCGCCTCCTGCGTGTCGGCGTCCGCAACCAGGTTGGTAGGAGCCGGCGGGTATGGCTCTACTGGCGGCTGCGTGGGCGTTGTGGTGGCTACCACCGGGTTGGTGGGCACCGGGTCTACGGCCGGGTTTGGATTCGGGAGGCGATTGGAAACGGCCGGGGACCCAGGCGGCCACGCCGAGGGATTGGCCTTGGCCGTAAGCGCGCGCTGACGGCGTTGCTCCAGATCCTTGAAGGCGTCAACCAGCTTCTGCGCCTTGGCCACCCGCTCGGCCGCGCGAGTGAGGTTCTTTTCCTTCGGGTCTTTTTCGAGCGCGAGTTTGTATTGCTGGGCGGCTTTAGCCAGATGCTTCTCCACTTCGGCGGGGTCAGCCCGGCGCAGCAGGCGGTCGTAGCCCTCCGCCTCATAAAGAGCGCCGAGGTTGTGAACGCGGTCCGCCTCATTCTCGTCGTCAGGTTTCTTCATCACAGCGGACTGCCATGACTTGACGGCGGCTTGGAAGTCGCCCTCTTTGGCGAGATTGTTGCCGGGGCGGAGTTCCTCGTCTACGGCGAGCGGCACGTCCGTTTCGGTGGGGGCCGGGCAGTAGCGGGGCACGAACTGGGCGACAAGTTCGGCAATGAGCTTGTCGCGAATCTGGTCGTGCGTGGGGATCTGCGTGCGGTCCACGCGGTCCTGGTGGTCGACGGAGATGACCTGCGAACCCCGCACGGTGGATTGTGGGGCGAAGCCCTCCAGCAGCACGCCGCTGGCGTCGATCACTTCCACGCGCACTGCCAGAACACCGCGTGCCGACCATTGCTCCACCGCGATGGTCTTGTCGACGCTGATAGGCATGCCCGTTTGCGGGTCGACCTGCGGCGTCCCGTCGGGGTTGAGGACCGGCGCTTTGGTCTTCTGCGTCAGCGCATCGATACGTGACTCGGCGGGTGTGTAGCGAGTGATGGCCACGCGAAGTGACGCTTCGCCGTTGGACTGCACGATGGTGAAGCTGTTGCGGAAGGCCTGGTCGAGCGCAGCCTGGAGTTGCGTTGCGGGAGCCGTCGGATCCGGCGGGGTGTAGGTTGCCGGCGCGGGCGGCTGCGTGGCGGCGATAACCGCGGCTTCGGCCGCGGCCATCGCCGTGCCGTCCTTCACGTCAATGGCGAAATTGATGCGCCCGATGCGGATTTGCGGCGGCTTCGGCACACGGGCCTTCAAATTGCCGCTACGGCCGAGGCCGTAGTGGAACTGCCCGGCGTATGAAAGTGGCGACAAACTGCAGAGGAAGACGAGTCCGGCAAGACGCGTGGGATCAGTACCCCTTGACCGGGTCCTTCTTGTTGGATCCTTTGCCGCCACTCGGATTGTCGGGGTCTACGGCGCAGGCTGGGATGCCGAAAGGGATGTTGGGCGAGGCGACCGATGGCCCGGTGCGGGTCTTGACTGCGAGGTTGTAATTGCCGCCAAGCAGGGCAAAGCCCGTGGCGGCTTGCCAAGCAGTGTGATCCAGTTGGGTGACCGTCGCTGATTGGGTTTCGGTAAAGAAGTAGCGGAGACCCTACGCACCTTTTTGTCTCACGTAGTAGCCGAGCGTGAGTGAGCTGAGCGTGACGCGCACGGTAGAGCCAACGATCTTCGGCGCGCTGGTGTTGGCGCAATCGGGCTTGACCGTGACCGCGATGGGCGGTCCAGCCACAGCCGCGGCGGGCAGGACTAGTAGGGATAAGAGCAGAGCTGATTTGTGCATGGAAGGTGAGCGTGGAATCTGCACGGCTTCACGCTGTGCGAGATAGGTGCTGCCGCTGAGAACCCACGGTGTTGCTGAGCCGGTGAAGGTGGGATTGCCCACGCGCCGTGCCGCTAACGTCGCGGCGGCGGCGAGTCCGGAAAACAGAATCGATCCATGACCGATGCGCAATGCGTGCCTCCTTCAGGCTGAGAAGGTTAGCCGTGCGCAGGTCCGCCTGCCGCAACCGGCCGTTCAGCGGTATCCCCGCTTGTCTGGAAATGCGTAGGAATCGTACGGGCGGGGTCACGGAGTTTGGCCCCAACATGTGCTAACTCCGGTCTGTGACTTGCCAACTTTGTTTGCGGCGGCTGAGACTGCCGGCGCTCTCTTTTGCCATGCTGGTAGCGGGGAGTTGCTTGCAGGCGCAGATGCAGGATGTTTTTGACCGCGTGGAGCACCACTACGCCGACTCCGGCGGCGTGAAGATTCACTACGCCGCCCTGGGGCCGAAAGATGCGCCGCTGGTTTTGATGATCCACGGGTTTCCGGATTTCTGGTACTCGTGGCGGCGCCAGATAGCGGCGCTTTCGGCGCGCTATCGCGTGCTGGCGATGGACCAGCGAGGCTACAACCTCTCCGATAAGCCGGAGGGCGTGGAAAACTACGCGATGCCGAAACTGGTGGGCGATGCGTTGGCGGTAATCCGGTATGCCGGGCGCGAGAAGGCGACGGTGGTGGGGCACGACTGGGGGGGTATGGTGGCGTGGAGCGTGGCGATGTATGCGCCGCAGGCGATTGAACGGCTGATCATCGTGAATCTGCCGCATCCGCGCGGGCTGATGCGGGAACTGGCGGCGAGTCCGGAGCAGCGGAAGAACTCTGAGTATGCCCGGCGGTTCCAGCAGCCGGACGCGCACAAGACGCTGACGGCGGAGAAATTGGCGGAGTGGGCGCCCGAGGCGGAGCGGCCGCGCTACATCGAGGCGTTTCGGCGTTCTGATTTTGCGGCGATGCTCAATTATTATTAAAGTCACTACCCGCGCGAGCCGTACACCGTACCAGATCTGCCCAAAGTTCGAGTTCCGGTGTTGCAGCTGCATGGTCTCAAGGACACAGCGTTGCTTCCCGGTGCGCTTGACCGCACCTGGGAATGGGTAGATGCTTCATGGACGCTGGTAACGCTCCCGGAAGCTGCGCACTGGGCACATTGGGATGCGGCCGACGCTGTTACGCGGGCCATCGAGGGCTGGCTGGATCGACGCTAGCGACCGATAGACAACCGAAGAAGAAGCGTAAGGAGAATGGACTTTGCGGAATATTTGTGTCGTGGGGGCCGGCTATGTCGGGTTGGTGACGGGTACGTGCTTTTCCGATCTCGGCAACCGCGTGACGGTGCTGGATGTGAGCGAGCCGCGCATCAAGGGGCTGCGCGAAGGCGTGCTGCCGATCTATGAGCCCGGCCTCGAAGAAGTAGTGAAGCGCAACGTGGCGGCGGACCGGTTGCGCTTCACCGCGTCGTATCCGGAGGCGCTCAACGGCGCCGAATTTGTGTTCATTGCCGTGGGCACGCCGGAGGGCGTGGATGGCGAAGCGGATTTGCAGTATGTGCGGTCAGCCGCCGAGAGCGTGGCGGATCATATGGATCATCCGGTGGTGATCGTGAACAAGTCGACGGTGCCGGTCGGCACGGGCGATTGGGTGGCCGACATTGTGAAGGCGCGGCAGGCGAAGCCGATTGCATTCAGCGTGGTGTCGTGCCCGGAGTTTTTGCGCGAAGGCTCCGCGATTCAGGATTTTCTGAACCCGGCGCGGATTGTATTGGGGTCGCTCGACAAGGACGCCGCGCATAAGGTGGCGGATCTGCATCTGCCGCTGCGTGCGCCGATTGTGGTGACGGACCTGCGTACGGCCGAGATGATCAAGTATGCCTCGAACGCGTTCCTGGCAACGAAGATCTCCTTCATCAACGAGATTGCCAATATCTGCGAGGCGCTGGGTGCGGACGTGAAGGAAGTGGCCGCGGGCATGGGCTACGATACGCGCATCGGACGGGCGTTTCTCGATGCCGGCTTGGGCTACGGCGGGTCGTGTTTCCCGAAGGATGTGAAGGCGCTGGCGCACATGGCGCGCACCAAGGCGCGGCACCCGCAGTTGCTCGAAACCGTGACGCAGATCAACCAGTATCAGCGTCAGGCGGTGGTGGCGAAGGTGTGCGAGACGCTCGGCGGCGAGGACCTCAAGGGCCGGGTGATCGGCGTGTGGGGTCTGGCGTTCAAGCCGAACACGGACGATCTGCGCGATGCGCCGGCGATTGAGATCATCCAGGAACTCGCCAAGCGCGGCGCTGCGCTACGGGCGTGCGATCCGGTGGCGGCGCGCGGCGTAGCGCGAATTTTGCCGAAGCTCGATTTGCGCGCCGATGCCTACCAGGTGGCCGATGGGGCCGACGCGGTGGTGTTGTGCACGGAGTGGAACGAGTACAAGCAGCTGGACCTGGCGCGCGTCCGGCAGGGGATGCGGACGCCGGTGCTGATTGACGGGCGCAATGTGTATGACCCGGCGCGGGTGCGCGAGTTGGGTTTTGTCTACCGGGCGATGGGGCGCTAGGGCAAGCTGGCTGCGTCCCGTTTTGCGAGGCTTTATTGTGTTGGCTTTGGCGGACTCCAGTCCGCCGCGCCCCACAAGCGATGAACAGGCCACGTAAGCTTCGCAGCAATTCGGGGGCAGAGCCGCCGATGCGGTGCGAGTTCTGCCCTATGGTGTCGTGTTACGGCCCGATGGAGCTGCTGCGCAGCGCGCGCGACGTGCTCATCTCTCCGGTGCTGGGGCGGCATTCGGACCGGCGGTTGCTCGAGGCGATGGCGAGCCTGGAGAAGCCGCGGCCGTTCGATTGCACGATGGAGCCGCTGCCGTGGAGCGCGGGCACGCCGTTCTGGTTTGACCACACTGCCGATACGGGCGACGGGTTCAATCCAAAGTTTGCCGTGGCGTCGTGCCTCGGGCAAGACCTGCGGATCGGCGGGCAGCAGTTGAACCGCGGGGCGGTGCTGATTCTCGGCGGCGATCAGGTGTATCCGACCGCGTCGCGTCACGAATACCAGCGGCGGTTGGTAGCGCCGTTTCGCGCGGTGATGCCCGAGTCGGTCGAGCCGCGGCCCAAGCTGTTTGCGATTCCCAGCAATCACGACTGGTACGACTCGCTGGTTTCCTTCACGCGCCTGTTCATCTCGCGTGACCGGATCGGCGGTTGGGACGTGCCGCAGCAGCGCAGCTACTTCGCGCTCTGGCTGCCGTACGGCTGGTGGCTGCTGGGGACCGATTCGCAACTGGCGTCGGACATCGACAAGCCGCAGGTGGATTTCTTTCGCGAAGTGGCGCGCGAGATCGACCCGTCGGACCGGGTGATTCTGTGCAACGCCGAGCCCGATTGGATCTTTGCGAACAAGTACCGCGGCATCGATCCCGAGTACACCGAGAACAATCTGAAGTTTCTCGAAGAGGAAGTGCTGGGGCGGCGCATCGCGGTGTTTCTTGCGGGCGACCTGCATCACTACCGGCGGCACGAGTGCCCGGAGGGCCGCACGCAGAAGATCACGGCGGGCGGCGGCGGTGCGTTTCTGCATCCCACGCACGGGTCCGATGTCCGCGTGATCGAAGAGCGCGGGTGGCGCGGGAAACCGCCGCGGCGGTTTGAGCAGCGGGCGGCTTTTCCGGCGGAAGCCGAGTCGCGGCGGCTGACGTGGCTCAACCTGCTGCTGCCGTACCGGAACCCGACGTTCGGGCTGTTGACGGCGGCGCTCTATACGATGACGGCGTGGGCGAGCAAGGCGCCCATCGGGTAGGTGAGCGACCTCGGCAGCGCGATCTACGTGTCGCTGGTGCAGTCGATTCAGGACCCGTTCCGCCCGTTCTGGAGCGTGAACACCGTGCTACTGTTCTGGCTATTCACCGATACGCACTCGCGGCCGTATCGCATCGTAATGGGCTTTCTGCATGGCGCTGCGCACTTGTTGACGACGTTTCTGTTGGGATGTCAGGCGCTGGTGGTCACCGAGGGCTGGCTGGGAATTCAGGAGCCGCTGCTGCAGACGCTGGTGATGGTGACGCTGGTGGGGATCGCAGGCTGGTCGATCGGACCGATGACCGTGGGCGTGTATTTGCTGATCTCGCTGAACGTGTTCGGGCGGCACGACAACGAAGCGTTTTCTTCGCTGGCGACTCAGGACCACAAGAACTTTCTACGGATGAAGATCGATCCGGACGGCGTTCTGACCATTTTTCCGGTGGGGCTGCGGCGCGTGCCGCGGTACTGGAAGCCCGCGGAGGCCCGGGGGCCGGTGCTGGTGCCGGACGATCCGCGGGCGACCGCGCCTGAGCTAATCGAGCCCCCATCGTGATTGCCGGGCGGTAGACTCAAGGCGTGTTTGAGCGCTACACGGAACGGGCACGGCGCGTGATTTTCTTTGCGCGCTACGAGGCAAGCCAGTTGGACGCCGCGGCGATTGAGACCGAGCATTTGTTGTTGGGTCTGCTGCGCGAAGAGCCAGTGCTGGCGGCGATGGCCGCGCTGGACGCGGTGCGCAAGCGGGTGGAACGCGTGCTGGTACGCGGCGAAAAGACCGGCGTTGAGCGGGACATGCCGCTCAGTCACGAGAGTAAGCGCGTGCTCGCCTACGGCGCCGAGGAGAGCGAGCGGCTGCGGCATCGCAACATCAGCGGTCAGCATCTGGCGTTGGGGCTGTTGCGCGAGCCGGACACGTTGGGGCCCGCCTGCTGACGGAGTTCGGCATCACGCGCGAGCGGGTGCCGGAGGGCTTTTCTAGAGGCGGCGAGGAATTGCCCGCTGGGCCGCCGGTGGGGGAACTAGTCCGCATCTCTCACGGGGTTTCGTTGCGAGACGCGTGAGAAGGCTGCGGATACGAGGCGCGCGCCGCTCAGCGCGCGGAGGCATACTTGACAGTCTGTCGAGCACGGTGAGCAAGCGCAACGAAGTAGACACGGCCTTATCGCGTGTCGCAGCAGAAAGCCGGTGAGATGTGCGGACTAGGGCAGCCGCTGGCGGCGTTGATGCTGAGAGTGCAGACCTGGTTGCGCCTGGCCGACCCTGCGGGGGGGCGAGTATGCGAGGGATTCGCATCGCATCGTGGGGCATCTCATCGATTTGGCGACCGCACATCATGCGCATTGGGTGTGTGGCGGCAGCCGGATATTGTTGACGTCGCCGCTGGACACCGCCGCGCAGCGGTATGGCGAGATGGAGGCCGTGCGCCTCGTTCACCTTTGGCTGGAACTCCAGCGCCTGTTGCTGCATGTTTTGTCGCAGCCGTTGGCAGATGCCGAACCGGACAAGCGGCGTGCCGAGGCCGTGCGGTATGTGGAGATCGTGGAGGAGTGGGTGGCGCAATGGCTGCCGGAGGTGGACGTTTAGTCCAGGCCCAGAAGTGTGGCCGGGTTGCGCTTGGCGATGGTTTCGATTTCCGCTACGCTGAGGCCCGCGGCGCGCAGGCCGGCGAAGATTTGTTCGAGGCCGTCCGGGTGGAGCGGGTTGTCCTTCTGCTCGAGGTCGCTTGAGAGGATCACGCGGTCGAGGCCGATAGTGCGCATGGCTTTCGCGTAGTCGGCGAACTCGACGGATTTGGTTTTTCCCACCAAGGCGTTGCCGACGAACTCGACGTAGGCGCCGAGCGATCCCGCCTGACGCGCCTGTTCCGGCGTCATCTTCACCGGGGCGAGGAGTGCGTGGGTCACTACAATGTGCTTGACGCCGCGCCGGCGGGCCTCGCGGATCAGAAGCAGGTCTTCGGTGGCGGTAGAGTGTCCAGTGGCCAGGACAAGATCGTATTTGGCGATGAGATCGAGCACGGTCAGCACTTCGGGCAGCAGGGCGCCGGCGCGCGAGACGGATACGAACGGGCGCGTCTCTTTGTTGAATCTCACCTGGTTCTCAGAGTCAAACGTTGGCATCCACACAATTCTGCCGAAACCACCCTCGACGCGCGTCATGCGCTCGACGGCGGCCGGGTTTACGCCGCCGACGGTGGCGTTGAGCGCAATGCCCCCAAACACCGCGAGTCCAGGGGCTTCGCGGCGCGCCAGGCCCGCCAGCGCCGCCGTGGGCTCATAGTGGCTCTTCAGTACCAGCCCGCGCATACCACGTTGTTGGGCAAGGCGCGCCCGGCAACATTATTCCCACGAAACCAAACGCCGCCACAATGAAAGAACGCATGGAGCCTCCCCCTTTCTGCCGCGAAATAGTGTCCATAGAAATTTTAGATTGGACCCACCCGCCACGCCAGCTTACTGTAGAGTGGTGGCAACAGTAATCGCACCTGAATCGAACCTTTCTCAGGTGGACCTGCTGCACCGTGTCAGTCAGATCGTCAGTTCCGAGTTGAGTCTTGACGAAGTACTTGGTGAAGTTCTCGGACTCACGGTGCGCGTAACCGCCTGCGATGCATGTCTGGTTTACCTGATTGAAAAAGATACGGAAGAGGTCGTGCTGCGCGCTTCGCAGCTCCCGCACGCCGCCGAACTCGGTTCGCTGCGCATGAAGGTTGGTGAAGGCATCACGGGTTGGGTGGCGGAGCACAATTCCGTCGTGGCCCTCGGCTCGCGGGCCGTGGACGACAGCCGCTTCAAGAAGTTCACCGGTCTGGTGGAAGACACCTACCAGGCGTTCCTGTCGGTGCCGATCGTGAGCGGCGGCGAGACGATCGGTGTCGTCAACGTGCACCACCGGCAGCCGCGCGAGCACTCTGAACAAGAGATCGGGCTGGTGAAGTTTGTGGGCGAGCAGATGGGCAACGCCATCGGCAAGGCGAAGCTGGTGGAGGAGAATCAGCGCCTGTCGGCCGAAGCCGAAGAAGCGCGGCGGGAACTGGAAACCCGCAAGGTGGTGGAGCGCGCCAAGGGCATCCTGATGCGCAACCACGGCTTGACCGAAGAAGAATCGTACCTGCGGCTGCGTGGCGAGGCGCGGCGGATGCGGCGCACGATGAAGGAACTGGCAGAGGCCATTATCCTGGCGGAGGAGTTGAGCAAGACGAAGGCCGGCGTGGAGGAGCGCGCGTAGTCCGCGCGGCGGAGGAGGGGGAAAGAAACGGGCCGGGCGCACCTCGGTGGATGCGCACGGCCTCCTTTTTTTCTTGAGCTCTTCGAGTTCGGCGAGTGTGCGCGGCCAGTCTGTGCCGAGGAGCCCTGACAGGCCGCGGTCAGCGAGCAGTTTGCCGCCGGTCTGGCACGGGGCGCAGTAGTTCGTTTCGTTGTCGGCGTAGCGGATGCGCTGAATGGGCGCGCCGCACACCGGGCATGGTTGGCCGTAACGGCCATGCGCGGCCATGCCTGCGCGGAAAGCGGTGACTCTCTCCGGGAACTTGCCGCCGGCGTCTTCGTGCAAGCGCTCTACCCATTACTTCAATACTGTGCGGACGTAGGCTTCGAGTTGCGCGATGGCGGCGGGCGTGAGCTTTTGCGTGAGGGCGATGGGCGATAGGTGCGGCCGGTGCAGGATCTCATCTGAATAGGCGTTGCCGATGCTGCTGAACAGGCGCGGATCGGTGAGCGCGCGTTTGAGCGTGTGATTGCGCGCGGTGAGGCGCGCGGCGAATTCGGCGGGCGTGGCGGTGCAGATGTCGAGGCCGCCGGGGTCGAGCGTGGCCAGCGCGGCGTCGTCCGCCATCACGTGGAGCGAGGCGCGCTTTTTCGTGCCGGCTTCGGTGAGGCTGAGTGATCCGTTGGGAAAATCGAACACCACCAGCGTGGGGCGGCCGTCGGGCTTCGGGCGCTTCGGAGCGGCGTGCCAGTGCAGGCGGCCGGCGATCATCAGGTGCAGCACGAGCCACGGGCCTTCATGCGTGCCGATGGCGATGCGTTTGCCAATGCGGCCGAGCGCGTTCACGGTGCGGCCTGCGGCGGCGCTGACAGGCGGAGCGACAGCGCGGACGAGGAACGGACTGCCGAGGCGGATCGTGTCGAAGGGCTGGCCGAGAATGCACGAGTCAAGCGCTTCGAGGTAGACCGTGATGTCTGGGAGTTCTGGTACTACAGCCGTAGATTACGCAGCGGGAGGTGGAAGATGCGTAGGCCAGTATAGTTGAGAGTGCCATGTGAATCGTGATCCTCTCCGCCTCCGTCGGGGCAGGGCACCTGCGTGCCGCCGAAGCCGTCGAGGCCGCGTGCCGCGCGCAGTATCCCACTGCCACCGTCGCCAACTTCGACGTACTCAGCTTGATGCCCCCCGCTTTCGGCACGCTCTACCGCGATGCCTACCTGAAGATGGTTGGCCGCGCGCCGCAACTGCTGGGCTGGATCTACGACGCCACCGACAAGCCGTTTCACCAGGACCGCGTACGTTGGAAGCTGGAGCAGGCCGGGTCCGCGCGGCTCTTGAGGATGCTGCGCGAGATGGATCCTGACGTAGCGGTCCGCACCCACTTTTTGACCACAGCGCTCCTGGACCGCGAACGCCGCAAGGGCCGTAGCCGCGCGCGCATCGTCACGGTGGTGACGGATTTCGAAGTGCACGGCTTCTGGCTGGGCGCGCCGTCAGACCACTACTGCGTCGCCACGGACGAAGCCCGCGCGCACCTCCTGCAACTCGGCATCGCCGCGGATACGATCACTGTCACCGGCATCCCCACGCATCCGGTGTTTGGCGAACGCAAGCCGCGCACCGCCATGCGCCGCAAACTCGGCCTCCCCACCGGCGGACCGCCCGTGCTGCTGATTTCCGCCGGCGGCTTCGGCGCCACCAACGTCCGCCAGATGATCGAACAACTCCTCGCCGCGGGCGTCAGCGCGCAGATCGTCACGACGTGCGGGCGCAACGCCGCCATGAAACACTCCATCGAAAAGCTCGGCGCACCGGGCATACACGCGCTCGGCTTCACCACCGAAATGGACGAGTGGATGAGCGCGGCGGATGTGATGATGGGCAAGCCGGGCGGTCTCACCACGGCGGCGTCGCTGTGCAAGGGGCTCGGCTGGATTGTGGTGAATCCCATTCCGGGCCAGGAAGAGCGCAATGCCATTTATCTTCTCGAACAAGGCGTGGGTGTCTGGTGCAACAACCTCCATACGCTGGGCTACAACGTGCGCGCGCTGCTTGGCGACCCCGCCCGGATTGCAGCGATGCAGGCCAGTGCACGGCGCCTCGCACGACCCGACGCGGCGTCAGCGGTGGCGGCCGTCGTCACACGCCAAATTGCTGGGTGAGGTAGCGGCGGCCTTCGGCGCTCGGCGGTGACTGCACCAGCCACCCGCTCCACCCGCGCGCTTTAGACTCGGCGGCGAGCAGCTTGAAATCCACCGTCTGCCAGTCGCGCACGATCAGACAGTCGATGCGGTTCAGATGGCGCGCCAGAAAGTTCACCATGTCCGCGCCCGCGCGCTTGCATTCAGCCGCGTCAAACGCCACGCCCACCAGTTGCGGATTGGCGCGCTTCATCATCTCTTCCATCTCCAGCGCGTTGCCCCCGAACTCGCCGCGCCCGTTGCGGTAGCGCAGCCCCAGCCGGTGTGACATGCACAAGCGCCCCGCCGTATTCAACGCGATCGTTTTTGTGGTGAGCGCATCGCGGTCCAAACGTCCGTCGTAGCAAGGCCGCCCGTTCAGGATCAAACGCTCGGCGCCGCGCTTGGCGGCGGCGATGGCGGCGCGTTCGATCAACTCGCGCGGCGGCAGACCTGTTTTCGCGTCGTAGACCGGAAGCCTGATCTCCACCGCCAACAACGGCAGCCCGGCCGCGGAGTCCAGCGCGTCGTGCGGCACGATCGCACCGGCGTAGCGCCACGCCTTCGCGCGCGCCAGTCCCTCGCCCTGCGCACCCACCCTGACCGCCGGTTGCGCAACGGCTGAAGCGGCATATACGAACGGCGTGGGCAGGAATGTGCGTCGGGTGCGGGTTGTCACGGCTTTCTTCCTCAGCATACCCTTGACTATGATGCGACTCTTGCTCAACTGGCTCATCAGCGCCATCAGTCTCCTGATCGTGGCGCACGTCATCAAAGGCTTCAACGTGTCGAGCTTTCAATCGGCCCTGATAGCCGCGGTGGCAATCGGCTTGGTGAACTCCACACTGGGCCTTGTCCTCAAGTTTCTGTCCTTCCCCTGGATCATCCTGACGCTGGGCGTTGCGTCTCTGGTCATCAACGCCTTGATGCTCATGCTCGCGGCGTACTTCGTCGACGGCTTTTCGGTGGACGGCTTCATTCCCGCCTTCATCGGCTCCATTCTGATGAGCATTTCGAATTTCATCCTGCGCCTGCTCGCGCCGGACCTGAGCAAGAAGAAGGAAGCCGGCAAATAGACGCCATGTCCTTTGACTTGTCCTTCTGGATTCAATGGGAAGGCCACCCCCTCGCCCCGGATCTGCAATTGGAGCGTTGCCTCGGCGGCACCAGCCGGGCGGCAGTCTTCGCCGCGCAGTTTCAGGGCCAGCCCGCGGCGGTCAAGCTCTTCCCCGGCGATCCGGAGTCAGTCCTTGCCAACCTCGCCTTGTGGAAACGCACCGCGGCGCTCGCTCACCCGGCGTTGCAGAAGATTCTGCACACCGGCGAAGCGCCGCTCGGGCACACCCGCTGCGCCTACGCCGTGATGGAACACGCTGACGAGAATCTCGGAGACGTGCTCGCGGATCGACTGCTCAAGCCGGACGAAGCCCGCGACATGCTCGTCCCGTTGCTTTCGGCGCTTCGCTTTCTCCACTCGAAGGGCTACTCCCACGGCGGCGTGAAGCCGTCCAACCTGCTTGCCATCGGCGAGCAACTGCAGGTTTCGAACGACAGCCTCGTCCACGGCGGCGACACCTCCGCGGACTGCCGCGCGATTGGCACGCTGTTGCAGCATACGATGGGCGGCTTTGACCGCAAGTCGCCGGAGCCGTTCGCGGGCATCGTGAACGGGTGCCTCGATGCAGACGCGTCGGCGCGTTGGAGTCTTGCGCGCATCGAAGCCCACTTGCGCGGCGAGCCGCCTCCGGTGGAGCGCTCAGGCTCGCGCATGAAGTGGTGGGGACTAGGGAGCGCGGCCGCCACCGCGGCGATTGCTGGCCTGCTGGCGTTGCGGACGAGCGGGCCGGAAAGGGCAGCCCAGCCGGTCCCGCCAACGCCGCCGCCCCCCGTGCCCGTGGTGACAACAGCGCCCGCTGAGCCTCCACCCGCTGCGCCGGCCGCCAACACCAGGAAGAAGGAAGCGGCGAAACCCAAACAGAAGACCGAGCCCGTGAAGCCGAAGCCGGAACCAACCCCGTTGCCTCCGTCTCCGCCTCCTCCGCCAGCGGCAGCGCCCGTGGCCACCGGCAGCATTCGCCAGGTGATGCCAGAGATTCCGCAGCGGGCCCGCAACACCATCGTGGGTCGCGTACGCATCAACATCCGCGTGCGTGTGGATGCCGATGGCAACGTCACGCAGGCCAGCGTAGATCCGCCGCGCGTGAGCAAGTATTTCACTGGCCGCGCGCTGGCCGCCTCACGCGCCTGGAAGTTTCCGGCCAATGGCGCGCCGCAAAGTTGGGTGTTGCGCTATGACCTCGACCGCGGCCAAACGCGCGTCTCGCCCGAGCGCAGCGGCAACTGACCTGGTATTCCTCAACTAAAAGAAGAACCGCAGGCCCAACTGCACCTGCATCGGCGAACCGGACTGCGCGTTGTTGCGGTCGTAACTGCCGTCCGGCTGACGCAGCCGCAGGAAGCGCGGGTCCACCGCTACGGCCTGTCCGGCCGCATTCAGACCTAGCCCGTACGTACCGCCGAACAAACCGCCGTTGGCGCCTGAATACAGAACATTGTCGAGGTTCAGCATATTGAAGAACTCAACCGAGAACTGCGCACGCCGGGCATCACCGCCGAGCCTGAAGTTCTTCAACACGCGGAAGTCGTTGTTCCAAACCGCGCGATTGCGGAATGAATTGCGTTCAAGCGGCACGCCGGGAGCGCGGAACGGCCGGTCGTTGTTGCCGAACTCTTCATTGGCATCGGTGCCCGTGATCGGATTGATCGGCAGGCCGCTACGCCCGCGCAGGATGCCCGACACTTGAAAGCCCAACGGCAGGTTGTAAGTGGCGTAGCTGTTGAATTGGTGCCGGAGGTCAAGGCGCGAGTAGCCATAGTCGATGCGGAAGTTCTGCGGGTCCGAATAGTTGAAGCCGCTGGTATCGCGTTCAGTATCGTCGTCGGAATAGTTCTGCGAACACGTGTAGAAGACGCCGAACTGCGCTTTGCGCGTGCGGTACTGCGATTGCAGCGTGAGACCGCGATACAGGCTTCGCGCCGAGGAAGCACGCACGGTAATGGCGCCTAGCGACTGGATCGGACGAGTCTGCAACACCGGGGCGTTGCGCAGCGCATAGGTCGGACGCTGTGAAGCGTCGCCGGGGCGGACCAGCGGCAATGGCAAGTTGTAGTCGTGATTGCGCTGCAGGTACACCGTGTTCACGAGGTTGAACTGAATGCCCGCCACAAAGTTGTCGAACAACTCGCGATCGATGCCGAGTCCCGCCTGGAAGGCGCGCGGATTGCGGAAGTCAGCCGCTTGCACGATCAGGCCCGCGCCGGCAAACGGGTCGCGAGCCGTGCCGCCCAGCGCGAGCGCCGAAGCGCGCTGCACTGTCTCAACCGGAATTACCGGCAGTTGGCCAAGCGGCGTGCGATTGAGGTCCACACCCCCGGCGAGCAGTTGCTGGTAGACCGTCTGCGTGGCCGTCGGCGCGAGCGTGATGGAGACATCGCCCGGCGGAAGCCGGAAGTTGTTCGACGGACCGGCAAACACGATCAACGGCGTCGAGGCATAGAACAGACCCGTATGCCCGCGCACCACGGCGCGGCGTGCGCAAGAGCAAGGCGTGTAGGCAAAGCCGAAACGCGGCGCGATCTGCGCGGTGGAGTCGTTGATCCGGGTCGGGTCTACTGTCATGCCGTTAGGAAAACGGAAACCCTTCACGCGATCGATCACGGACTGGTTGCCGCCTTCGGCCTCTGGATTCCATTGGCCCTCCCAGCGCAGGCCGAAGTCCAGCGTCAGTTTGTTGTTCACGCGCCAGCTATCCTGAGCAAACAGGGCAGCCTGATGCATCTTGAAGGCCGCGGTCAGGTTGCCGAGTTGGCGGGAATAGGTCACGTCGCGCGAGTCAAAGCGGTTGGCGATCGCACCGCCCGTGCCGAGAATGTCGAGTAGCGTATCGAGGTTCGATCCGGCGAGCGAAAACGAGCCGAACTGATTGAAGCCGAACGCTTGGCCCGTGGTGAGGTAGTTGTAGTCGAAGCCCACCTTCACGGAATGCGCCCCGCGCGTGACGGTCAATCCGTCGTTAAACTGCAACCGGCGGTCGTCTTGGATAGTGGGAAGGAAGTTGCGCGCGCCAAACGTGCCAATCGGGCCCGCGGCCACCTGCGGCAACGCGGAATTGGAAAGCCGCGGGCGCTCCTCGAGGCTGCCAGCAAAACGGAAATCGTTCACCATCGACGGCGACAGGATGCGCGTGTACTGCGCCGTTCCGTTATGGATGCGATTTTTCTCGATGCCATCGTTGGAGAAAGACCGGTTGGTGAACGGGCTCAGCGAACCGCCTACCGAGACGGCGTTTTCCGCATTCGCGTCGGAGAAGTTGTAGCGCAGCGTGAGGCGGTGTCCTGCCGTTTCCTGATGATCCACGCGGGCGGTCAACGCGTAGGCATCGTTGGTTTGGCGAAAGCCCTTTTCCTCGCTCCGGAAGAAGTTCAGCGCCTCTTGCGTGGCTGGCGTCGCGGCGCGTCCGAGCAACTGCGCAAATTGCACCTGGCGCGGCGTTTTCGACTTCTGCCCTTCGAACGCCCCAAAGAAAAAAAGCCGGTTGGACTTGATGGGCCCGCCCACCGAACCGCCATATTGCTGCAGCGTCTCAAGCGAAGCAATCAACTGCACCGGATCCTTGGCGCCGAGCTCTTTGTGGCGCACCTGATAAAACGCATCGCCATGCAGGGCGTTGCCGCCGGACTTGGTGATCGTGTTCAGCACGCCGCCCGTTGACCGGCCGTACTCGGCCGTGTACCCGGTGGTCACCACCTGGAATTCCTGAATCGCACTCTGCGGAACCGTGATGATCGAGTTCGAGCGCTCCCCGCCGCGGATGCCTCCGAAGAACGGCTGATTGTAGTCCGCGCCATCCAGCATGATGTTGGAGTTGATCGCACGCTGGCCGGCAAACGAAAGCTGGCCGCGCTGCGGGTCCACCTGCACAGAAGGCGTCAACACCGCGAAATCCTGAAAGCGGCGTCCGTTGATCGGCAGATTGGTGATCGCGTTGCTGTTCAATGTGGCCGAGGGCGAAGGCTGAATAGCCAGCAACGTTGCGCCCACTTCCACCACCGTGGTCGTCGCTTGCACTTGCATGACGACATCGAGCGGTACCGCCGTACCCACCGCCACCACCACACCCTGGTACTTCGCATCCGCCAGCCCGGCGCTGCTGACCGTAATCGTGTACTCGCCGGCGTCGAGCAGCACCGCCCGATATTGGCCCGCTTCGTTACTGGTCAACTCGCGCTCAAGGCCCGTGGCTACGTTCCGGATCCTCACCTTGGCGTTCGGGATGACCGCTTGGTTCTGATCGAAGATGGTGCCGGAGATCTGCCCCTTATTCGCGTCCGCTTGGGAAAAGGCGACTAGCGCCATCAGAAAGAAACCTACAAAAAGCCGGTGGACTTTGAGCATGCACGCACTCCTAGGAAAAATGAACTTCGCAAAACGGGGAGAGGCTATTGCAAAACAGAATAGCCTGTTTTGGTGAAGTCTAAATGACAGGGCTGCCCCTAAAAGCCGATTTTCAACGCCATCTGGATGACCCGCGGATTGCCGGTGGTGTTCCTGATCACACCGCAAGTCGCCGCCGTGATGCTGCCGCCGGGGTTGGCGAAGTTCGTCAGGTTGAACGCGTTGAAAAGCTCCGTCCGCCATTCTGCGAACACTCTGTCGTTGATGGGGAATCGCTTGTTCACCGAAAGATCCATATTGCGCTGCGCGGGTCCGCGGAGAATGTTGCGGCCGGCATCGCCCCGGAGATTGCCGGCTCTTACAAAGGCGGCTTTGTGGAAGTACTCGTTCAGCCGGTCCTGCGCGCGTCCGGTGCGTTTTGCCGTCTCCACCGTCGCGCCGGGGGCCCAACTGGCGCGGCTGTTTGAGGTTCCAAAGAACGCCGCGCCGCTTGTATCGAGAATGCTGACGGAGGTGCCACTCTGCATGACAGCGACTCCCGCCACCTGCCAGCCATCGAAGAACCGCTTGCCAAACGCGGTCCGGTTCAGCGCGAATCCCCACTTCGGGATGCTGTAGCTGAAATTCACCACCACCCGGTGCGTGCGGTCGAAGTCCGATACGCCGCGATTCAGCGCGGACCGTAGTTGATCGACATCGGTTTGCGTGAACGATGTACCGGTGCCTGAGCCCGAGTTGTTGTCGAGCGACTTCGCCCACGTGTACGCCGTCAGCAGGCGCAGGCCCTTCGAGAAGCGGCGCGTGACGCTGGCTTGCAGGGAGTTGTAGCGCGAGTCCGTGGACGTCTCCTGCCAGACGAGCCCGGTGGGAGAGAAACCGAGATGCGGCACCCGGAGCTGCGCATTGGCCGCCGTGCTGGCAGTCTGGTCGTTGACCGGGTTCTCAGCGCTGGCGAGGATGGGCTGATTGATCAAGCGACTGGTGGCCAGCCGGGTTCCTTTGGTTCCCTGGTAGCCCACTTCCAGCAGTGTTGCCGTGTTCCACTGATGTTGGATATTCAATCCCCACTGCTGAAGATACGGCGTGCGCGCGGTGGGATCGACGGAGTTCAGGCCAAGCGCCGGGCGGTCCGTGGTGTAAGGAGGCGAGTGCAGCAACGGCATCACGGGAAACGCCGCGCGCTGCGGCAGCGCCGGAAACGGATCCTGCAGCGTGGCGAAGCTGTTGGCCGAGCCCTGCAGATCGGTGCGCACGTAACCCGGCAGCGAAAGCGCGGCGAGCAGTCCCAACTGATTCGAAAGCCGGTCGAAGTAGATTCCGTAGCCGCCGCGCACTGCGAGTTTCTCCGTGAAGCGGCAGGCTACGCCAAACCGGGGAGCGAAGTTGCGCGTGAGCTCGCGGTCGACGAGCGTCGGGCTCACTTTCGGAATGCCCGCCAGCGGCGTCTGGGACGCGGAGCTCTGCACGAACCCCGCACTCGTAGATCCGCCAACCGGCGGCGGCGCATAGAGGCGCGTATCGAAGCGGCCATTGCGCCCGAGGGCGTCGACGGCGTAGCCGAGATAGTCCCATCGCAAGCCGACGTTGACGCTCAATCGCGAACTCACCTTCCAGTCGTCTTGCACGAACAGGGCGAAATCGGTGATGCGATCCATGCGGTCGGTAACGCCGCTCGCGACGCTGGACGAGTTGATGTTGCTGAACCCGGTTCCGTTTCCCCCTTGTGCCAGCGGAGCGCCGGAGAGCCCGGTGAGAAAGTCGCCGAAGCTCTGGAAGGTCAGCGTGCCGCGGAAGCGATTGTTCGGATAGTAGTCATCCACATAACGGCGCATTTCCACACCCGTGCGCAATTGGTGCTTGCCTTTGATCCAAGAGAGCGTGTCGACAAAGTGGAAGGTGTCCTGAAAGACGCCCTGGTCGGCATTGATGCTGTAGCCCGCGCTGAAAACGCCGGTCACGCTGATCTGTGGGATGTCGGCAAAATCGGCTGAGTTCAACCGCTTCATGCCGATCGACGACAGCGGAATCTGATTTTCCTGTTGCACCACTCCGAACAGCCGGGAAAAGCCCGTGCGCGCCTCGTTCATCAGGCCCGCCGAAAAAGCGTGCGTATCGGTCAGGCTCATGATACGGCTCTTGAAGTTCTGCGTCGTGCCGAAACCCGGGATGGTGGCCGTGGGCAAGGGCTGAAAGGTGGGCTGGGCGGAAATGATCGACTTGAACATCAGCCGGTTCCTGGCGCTCACCTGATGGTCGGCGTTGGCGATGTACTGATTCTCTTCATAGCGCGCGGGGATCGAAACGGCGTAGTTCACCCCCGCCACGTCCCGCTGCGGCGAGGGAATCACGAAGCTGCCAGTGGGAAGCTTCAGATTCAGCAGCGCTGTCGCCACGGGATGGATGTTCGAGCCATCGGCGGCAATGGTTGGCCCGCCGCGCGTACCCCGCAATCCCGCAAACGCACGTCCGAGCGAGGCGCGCGACCGGTCGAGCGGAATCTGCGGCAGGTTCAATGAGCTGGAACCGGACAGTCCATTGCGCTGGCGCGTGCCCTGATAGGAGAAAAATAAGAACGTGCGATCGCGCCGAACCGGTCCGCCGAGGTTGCCGCCGAATTGATTTTGCTTCAGCACCGGTCGCGCCTGTCCAGTGGAGTTAAAGAAAAAGCTGTTGGTGTTGAGCGCATTATTCCTGAAGAACTCATAAGCCATGCCGTGAAACTCGGGCCCGCCGGAGCGAGTGACCAACACCACCGCCGCGCGGCCGCTGCGCCCGTTCTGCGCATCGTAGAGCCCGGTTTGCACCTTGAATTCCTGGATGGCTTCCGGCGAAGGCGCCACCAGGCCGTTCGAGCCGAAAGCGTTTTCGTTCGACGTGCCGCTGTGGATATTGATCGCATCCACGCCATCGATGTAGACGGAGTTCGAGCCTAGCCGCGCGCCTCCGGAGGAGATGTTCTGTGTACCTCGGCCGAGCGCTCCGGCGTCATTGAGTGGAGCCGACGTTCCAGGAGAGAGCGCGAGCAACTGAGTGAAGTTGCGGCTGGAGAGTGGCAGTTCTTTCACAGCCGCACCGTCTACCACGCGGCCCAAGGCGGTCGTTTCGGTTTGCAGCAGCGGCGCCGCCGACGTGACCTCTACCTTTTCACTAACCGCCGCCGGCTTGAGCGTGACATCGACAGCAATGCGCTCGCTGACGCCGAGAACAGCCTTGGCGATGGCTTGGCCAAAACCAGCGAGTGTGACTTCGATGCGATATTCGCTGGGCGGGAGGAACGGCAACACTTATTGACCGTTCGCGGCGGAGACCGTCTCGCGTTTCTCACCCGTTGTTCCATTGCTCGTAACGATCTTGGCGCCCGGCACGCGCGCGCCGGATTTATCGGAGACCGCGCCACTCATGGTGCCGCTCGTTTGCGCGTATGCCGCCAGCGCGATGAAGAAAAAGGCAACGGCCGTTCTCATGGCTTCAGATACCTCTGCAGGAAATCGTAGATCTCGCGCCGCGATTTCACCGCCAGCGCCGTGTCAATCCGGTTGAGATGATGCCCGTCCGGCGCGGCTTCATACAGCTTGTGCTCGAACTTCTTGCCCGCTGCCTGCAGGGCGCTGATCAGAGCGTTCACCTCCACTGGCCGGACCGTCTCATCGGAGGTGTTGCCGTGAATCAGCAGCGGGCGTTCGAGCTTGGAGACCCACGTAACCGGAGAACGCCTGCGGTACTCCTCCGGGTCAGCCGCGGCAGCAGCGCCCGCACTTTCCTCCATGGTTCTGGGCATGGATTTCAGGTCCTTCCTCCGCTCGGTCAAATCGCTGACCGGCACGCCGGCGTAAGCGCAGGCGTACTTCTGCGGGTGAAAAAAAGAGACTGAAAAGCGCAATCATCCCGCCGTGGCTCCAGCCCACCAGGCCCACTCGCCGGTCATCGAGAAACGGGTAGCGTGCGATCATCCAGTCGCGCGCCGCCAGCCCATCTTCGTTCTCCTTGCCGCCGTAGTCGATCACTTTGGCATAACCGGCGCCGTATCCTGTGCTGCCGCGATAGTCCGGCGCAACCACTACATCTCCGCGCTCGATCATCTCGCGCACGATGTTGGCGGCGTTGGCGGGCCCGCCCGTCATGTGGTTGCGATGAACACCGCCATGGATCAGAACTAACAGAGGATACTTCTTGCTTCGGTCCAGCTTCCTGGGGATGTAGCTGTAGGCGCAGAGAATCATCGGATTCCCGCCCGCCGTACGAGGCAGCCCGGTGTACCGGAAGGTGCGGACCTCAGCGATTTCGCTCAGTTCCAGGCGCCAAAGAACATCGTCCACGGCCTTCGCCGCTTGTTGCGGATCGACAGTGCCTTCATCGGAAGACTGCCCGCGCAATCGAGAGAAAACAGCGAAGAGCAAGACCAGGAAGCGAATCACTTACAAAATCATCCCATGGCCGGCACGCCTTATCGCAGCGGCGGCAGATACGCCCAACGGGTCGAACTTACGTACGTCGAGTAGCGATCTCCAAATGTCTCGCGCAACAATCTTTCCTCAGCCCGCACGCGAATCTCCATCCCGGCCGCGAACACACACGCAGCCACAGGGCCCAGCAAAACCGGGCCGCGCAGCAGCGCCACTGCGGCCAGCATCAACAGCCACGCCGAGTACACGGGGTGGCGGACGACGCGGTACGGGCCGGTGGTGATGAGTTCATGATCGTCCGTCACTACCGCGGTCACGCGCCACTGCCGGCCGAGATGCCGCAGCGCCGCGCGCGCCAACCCCATCGCCATACCAGCCAGCAACAACGCCGGAAGCATCCGCTCCGGCCGCTCTGGACCGGGCCAGGCCAGCACCAGCAGCATTCCGGAAAACTGCAAAGCCATGCCCGCATCGGAAGAATGCTCGCGCCGCACGCGGCATTCCGGCGCAGGCGCTACGCGCGCTTTTACCTCGCGGTGGCTCACATAGAAGACGCCAAGAAAAGCCGCGAACAACAGCCAGGCGACCGCGGTGAGACTCACCGGCGGCGGCCGCCGCCGTACTGATGCCGGCGCGCGGTGAACTGCGCCTTGCCATACTCGTTCAGATCCACAGTGCCGGTGATCGCATCGCCTGCCACCTTGCCCGTGAACTCATAGCCCACGCGCGTGCCCTCGTACGGATGCGAACTGCGGAACCACACCTCATCGCCTTCCACCGTGCCGCGCAGATCGCTGCCGATGTACTCTCCCTGGTGCGACCCCACCAGTTGCGCGCCCGTCTGCTCAAACGCAAGCTTGTGCTGCGATTTGCCCAGCACATAGGTGAGTTCCGCATCCCACTGGCCGTTCACGTTTACCGACGGCGCGGCAACCGCTGGCCGGTCGATCTTCGGCGGCTTCGACAGCAGCCCATGAATCCGCTCCGCCGCAATCTTCGCATCGCCCGGCATCATCATGTACGGCATGATCGTGATCGAGCTGTCCTTGATGCCCGTGCGGCGCCCGCCGGCCGCGCCGCCCACGATGATGCGCGGCTCGCCATCGAGCAACAACTTTTCGAGTTCCTGCCCGCCGAGGCCGATCTTCTCGCCGTCCCACATCACCTGCACCTGCGGTGCGTTGTTCGACAAGCTATTGGGCTGCCGGATCTTGTACGTCACGCCGTCCACCCGCGCGGCGGCCTTGCCGATCGCCTCAATCCAGCCTTCCCACTCTTTCCATTCGGCGTTGTGGTCGCGCTTCATCCACATCTCCACCGCCGCCAGCATGCCCATCACTTCTTCCTTGCCCGCCTTCATCGGGCGGCCGAAAGCATGATGCGGCGCCGAGTGCATCCACGCGGCCTTCACCACGTCCTTACGCCCCAACAGCAAGCCTGCCGCTTGCGGCCCGCGCAGACACTTGCCGCCGGAATACGCCACCAGATCCGCGCCCGCCGCCAGATGCACGTTCGGCACCTTCAGGCGTTCGGCCGCGGCGTCCACCAGCACAGGCACACCGTGCTGCTTCGCAACAGCGGAAACCACGCGCGTCCCCAACGGACCATCGTCGCCCGGCCCCGCCAGAATCATCACCATCGCCGTGTTCTTGTTGAACGCGCGCTCCAGTTCTTCCTTGCTATTCACCGTGACGAACTTGCCGCCCGCGCCGCGAATCGCGTGGTCATACACGTTGCGCGAGTACGCCGGTGAAATGATCTCGTTCTTGATGCCCGCCGTATGCGGGAGGCGTTGCGCCTTCTCCGGATCTGCGCCCGCGATGCAGGCAGCCGTGGCGTGCGAAAGCGCCGCGGCGCAGCCGTTTGAGACCATGCCCCACTCGGCGCCGGTCAATTCGGCCAGGCGCTTACCGGCCGCCTCCATCAACTCGTCCAGATGTACGTAGTGGCGCGAAGCGGCTTCCATCGCCGCCTTCACTGCGGGTAGCGACTGGGAGCCGGAAATGAGTGTAAAGGTACCTTTGCAGTTGATGATCGGCTTCACTCCGATTGATTGATAGATATCCGGACCGATGCGCATGGCCGCGGCCTGTGCCGTGACGGCGAACTTTTCAAGCAACATCGCCCAGCCGGCGGCAGAGAAGATGGATCGGCGCAACACAATACCTGGATGCTAGCAGAATGACAATGAGCGGTGTGAATCCTCAAGAATCGCCGGCCCGCTCGGCGCAGGAGCGCCGCTTCCGCCGAGGGTTGACGATGATGGTTTGCCCGTTGGGCATCTGCGTGGCCGCCGTAGCGGAACTCGGAGCGTGATGCTTGCTGCTACCTCCACCATTGCTGGACCATGGTGGGCTGCTTTGTTTTCTGCCTGTAGAAATCTCCTTTTGACCGAAACGTTTTCTTTCTTCGCGGGTAACGAATCCGGCAAAGGGGAATCGGCGAGGTTTGTCGAGCACGGTGAGCAAGCGCAACGAAGTAGGCACGGCCTGATCGCGTGTCCCAGCAGAAAGCCGGTGAGATATGTGGACTAGATCCTGTGGAAGCCCTTCAAGATCTCCCGCGTCGGATACCGCAGCGCAATCGGCCGCCCGTGCGGACAAGACATCGGAAACTGCGTCGCCGCCAGTTCGTCCAACAGCCACTGCATCCGCCGCGGATCGAGCGGATTGTTGATCTTGATCGCCGCGCGGCACGCAATCGAAGCAGCCATATCGTGCCGGATGTCGGCAAACGATGTCTGCCGCATCTCCTGGTCGGCGATCTCCAGAATCTCGAAGATCACGCGCCCCACTTCGCCGGTGGAAACATCGGCGGGCGCGGCCTTCACGGCAATCGTGCGCGGGCCGAACGGCTCAATCTCAAAGCCCACGGCCTCAAGGTCTGCCGAGATACGCTCGCACTCTACCTGCTGCGCGGCGGTCAGTTCCAGCAGGATCGGCATCAACAGCGATTGCCGCTCCACTTGTCCCAGCGCCATCTGCCGCAGCACCTTTTCAAACAGGATGCGTTCATGCGCCACATGCTGATCGATGATCCACAATCCGTCGGCGGACGCGGCAATGATGAAGCTGTCATGCAGTTGCCCCAGCGGATGCAGATTGCGCAGCGCATCGAGACTCGCCGCGGGCTCGGCGGCCAGTCCCGGCGGCAACGGACCATGCGTATCCGGTATGCGCCGTTGCCGCGATCCCGGTTGCATCAGCGCCGCCGGCACGGGCGGGGCGATCGTCACATCGGGCGCGGGCGGCGTGAACAGCGCCGGTTGCCGCAGCGCGATCACCGGCTCTGCCGCCGTCGGCTGTAGTGGTTGTGGCGGTTGCTGCTGCTGCTCATACGCGAAGTTCTCAAGCTTCTGCGTAAACTCGGAAAACGGCAACTGCGCGGCGGGCTGCTGTGGCGGCGATGCGGGCAACGGCAAACTCGAAACCGGCCGCGCCGCGTTCAGCGCGCCCTTGATCGCATCACGCACGAAGTCATGCGCAAACGTCCCGCGCCGGAACCGCACTTCGGTCTTGGACGGGTGCACGTTCACGTCCACCTCCGCCACCGAGCAATCGAGAAACAGGAGCGCGAACGGATAGGCGTTCGGCGGGATGATCTGGTGATACGCCGCGCTGAGTGCGTGCAGCAACAGCCGGTCGCGAATCAGCCGCCCGTTCACAAACACGTAGATCGAGTTGCGGTTCGACTTCTGCACCTGCGGCCGCGAAACGAATCCGCGCAGCGCGTAGGTGCGCTGCGGCGAACCCTCGTCTTCATCGCCCGCAAACTCGCGCTCGGTCAGTCCCAGGTCAATGAGTTCTTCGAGCGTCTGCGAACCGAACACCTGGAATACGCGATCGCGCAGCGTCGAGACCGCGGTCACCGAGAGCAACTCCGCGCCATTGTGCCGCAGCTCAAAACTTTTGGCCGGATAAGCGAGCGAGTAGTGCGTGACGAGCGAAGCGATGTGCGCGAGTTCGGTCTGCTCGGTCCGTAGAAACTTCTTGCGCGCGGGTACGTTATAGAAAAGGTCGCGCACGGTGATCACCGTACCCGCCGCCAGAGCAGACTCTTCGCAGCGCACAATGCGCCCGCCGGCAATCTCCACCGTGGTGCCCGTGGTCTCTTCAGGCGACCGCGTTTCCAGCGTCAACCGCGACACCGAAGCGATCGAAGGTAACGCCTCGCCGCGGAACCCGAGCGTGGCAATCTGCAGCAGGTCATGCACATCGGCCAGCTTCGACGTCGCGTGGCGCTCAAACGCCAGTAGCGCATCGTCGCGCAGCATGCCGTGCCCATCGTCCGTGATGCGGATCAGCCGCCGGCCGCCCGCTTCCGCTTCCACGCGAACGCGCGAGGACCCGGCATCGAGCGAGTTCTCAAGCAACTCCTTGACGGCCGAGGCTGGCCGTTCCACCACCTCGCCAGCGGCGATCTTGTTGGCAACAATGTCGGAAAGGACGCGAATTCGACCCAAGCTTGCATTATACTTTTTGCATGCCAACCCGACGCCGTCTCATGCAGGCCGCCGCGCTTTCGCCGCTCGCCGCCGCGCCCAAAGAAACCGCCCTGCCGGACGCGAGCATATACACGCGCATCGGCGTGCAGCCCGTCATCAACGGCATGGGCACCGTTACCATGCTCGGCGGCTCGCTCATGCCGCCCGAAGTGATCCGCGCCATGAACGAAGCCGCGCGCCATTTCATCCCGCTCGCGGAACTGCAGAAGAAGGTGGGTGCGCGCATTGCCGAGTTGCTGAACGTGTCCGCGGCGCTAGTCACCTGCGGGGCGGCGTCTTCGATCGCCGTGGCCGCCGCGGCCTGCATGTCGCGTGGCGACCACAAGCGCCTGGAGGCGATGCCCGAAACCTCAGGCGGCACGCCGTTTGAAGTGATCCAGCAGAAGTCGCACCGCTCCGGCTACGAAGCGCAGATGTATATCCAGGGCGCGCGCAGCGTCTGGGTGGAAACCCCGGAAGACGTGGCCCGGGCCGTTTCGCCGCGCACGGCGATGATGTTCTTCCTCAACAAGAACGATGGCGACGGAAGAATCAAGTGGCAGGAGTGGGTGGCGCTCGCCAAGAAGCACAACGTGCCCTCGTTCAACGACGCAGCGGCTGACGTTCCGCCCAAAGAGAATCTATGGAAGTACGTGCAGGGCGGCTTCGATCTCGTCGCCTTCTCCGGCGGCAAAGGACTCATGGGTCCGCAGGCGTCCGGCCTCCTGCTCGGCCGCGCCGATCTCATCGACGCCGCGCGCCAGTGCATCAGCCCCTCCGGCGGCGTGGGCCGCGGCATGAAGGTGGGCAAGGAAGAAATGATGGGCCTGCTTGCCGCCGTGGAGTTGTTCTTGAAGACCGACTACAACGCCGTCACGCGCGACCTGGATCGCAAGGTGTCTGAGATGACCTCGATGCTGTCGAAGGTCGGCGGCCTGAAGCTCTCTCGCGTCATCCCCGAGATTGCCAACGCTGTCCCGCACCTGAAGATCCAGTGGGACGAGCAATCGAAGTCCGGCGTCACCGCGCAAAAGGTGCTCGAAAAGCTCCGCGCCGGCACCCCCGCGATTCACCTGCTCAGCCAAGGCAAGGGCAGCATCATGGTTTCGGTCTGGCTCATGCGCGGCGCCGAACACCGCGTCGTCGCCGAGCGCCTCGCCGACGCACTCCGCACTGCGTGAAGCAGCGTCAGTGCGTTGTCACGGGCAGAAACTTTACTTCTCCCCGCCGTTCAACCACTTCGCGCGATCGACCGTACCCGCTTGCCGTCCCGACCAGCCTATCGCTTCGGACGTCTGGCTTGCACGGCTTTGGTCTCCACGGCATAAAGCGACTTGCGCGCCGTAAGGTACAGCGTGCGCCCCTTCGGTCCGCCGAAGGCAAGATTCGCGGCGGCTTCCGGCAGCAGAATACGCACCAGGAGTTGACCGCTCGGGTCGAACACCTGCGCGCCGTCGCCGGAACTGGACCACACGCGGCCTTTCGAGTCGCAGCGAATGCCGTCAGGGACGCCTTTGTCGACCGCCGCGAAGACGTCGCCGCCCGTGGCGGCACCGTCACGCGCGATGTTGAAGACGCGGATGTGGCGAGGCTTGCCGGAGTCAGCCACGTAGAGGCGCGACTCGTCGGGTGAAAAACATAATCCGTTGGGTTTGTCGAAGTCCTTGGCGATGGGCGTGAGGAACTTCGACGCCGGATCGAAGCGATAGACAAAGTTGCCCGGCGTTTCCTTTGGGCGTCCGGCGAGGCCGTAGTCGGGATCGGTGAACCAGATGGTGCCGTCGGACTTCACCACCACGTCGTTCGGTGAGCTGAGTTTCTTGCCCTCGAACGAATCGGCGACTGTCACCTGGGTGCCTTCTTTCTCCGTGCGCGATACGCGGCGTCCGCCATGTTCGGCCGAGAGCAGGCGGCCTTCACGGTCAAGCGTGTTGCCGTTGGTGTTCTGGCTAGGTTTGCGGAAGGTTTGCAAGCCGCCTTTTGCATCCCAGCGCTTCAGCTCGTTCGCCGGGATATCGCTGAAGACAAGGAAGCCGCCGGGCATCCACTGCGGGCCTTCGACGAATTGCATGCCCGTCGCGAGGCGCTCCACTTTCGCGCCGGCCGGGAACATCTTCTTGAACTGGGCTTCGTCTTTGACTTCAAAGTCAGCGGCGCTGGCCGAAGAGACCAGTGCCGCGAGGAACACAGTCGATGTGGTGCGGATCATCACCGGTGAGCCTACCACGGCATCAGCGTGAAGTTGATCTCCACGACGGTGATCACTTCGATGGGCTTGCCGTTCAGCAGCGTCGGCGAGTAGCGCCACTGGCTGACGGCCCGCTTGGCCGCTTCCACCAGCCGCGCGTCTACGGCGCGATTCATGGTTTCGAGATTGATCACCGCCCCGTCGGTGCCGATGATGGCGCGCAGTAGCACCGTGCCGTCGACGCCTTCCGCTTTGGCCGCCATGGGGTATTGCGGGCGAACCTGCGTAACCAGCTTCGCCGCCTGTACTTTACCTCCCACCCGAATGCGCGTGGGCTCGCCGGAGGCGGTGGGCGGATTCGCGGGCACGCCGCTGCCCACCACGGAGAGGCGCTCACGAATCTGCCCTTCGTTCAACGTCAGTTCCACGGGCTGCGTTTTGCCGGATTCAAACAAAAGGTTGGCTTGCGTCAGCAGAGCGAAGCCCGGCTTGGCCACGGTGATATCGTAGGCGCCGTCGGGCATGTGGTCCAGCGTTAACTCGCCGCCTTCATTGGTGTACACCACTTCACGCACTTCCTCGCCGCCCACCTTGCTGGTCAAATCCACCCGCGCCTTGGGCACGGCCGCGCCGCTGGCGTCGCGCACGACACCAGTGAAACGGCCCTGTTGCCCGAAGGCGGGCAATTCAAAGCCCGCCGCGCCGATGAGCAGCGCCATGGGGAGCGCGCCGCTCCAGGCAAACGACAAGCGGCTCGCCGGGCGCCTGTCCGCGCCGGGATCGAGCAACGCGGCAATCCGGCGATGGGGCTGAGAAGTACGAGTCATGGCAATTCCTCCGGCCGGCGCCGCCGTCGGCTGAGCCGACAGTGCGCGAGCCATGTTGACCAGCACGCCGGCGTCCGCCGAAGCTGGAGTTCCTTCAACGAGCACGCCATCGTCGCAGGCCTGCTCGCAATCGTTGCGTATCGCTTTCGCCGCCAGCCAAACCAGCGGCTGCGGCCAGCAAAGCACGCAAGCCAGATGCGCCAAGGCTTGCGTCCAGTTGTTGCGGCGGTGCAGGTGCATGCGCTCATGCGCCAGCACCGATGCAAGTTCATCAGTCGGCCACTCGCGGGCGGCAGCGGGGAGGAGAATGACAGGCGCGGTGAGGCCGCACACCATAGGCACACTGACTTCCTCGCTCAACCGCGTATCCGCGCACGTCCAAGGCGTGGAGCGGCGTATCATCCGCGCGAGACGGGCATGGGCGTAAACGAACCGGGCGGTCACGGCCGAGGCCCCGATCAGCTACATCGCGGTCCAAGGCAAGCGAGGCAAAGACGAGGGGCGCGGCGCGGCTGGCGCACCCAAGGAGGCCGTGACATAAATGACCGTGCGGGCGATCGCCTCGGGCGCCTGATAGCGCGGCGTCCAGACGCCGGCGCGCAAGAGCGGCAACAGCAGCAACGCAACCAGCACACCGCACCACACGAGGTGCCGTTCCGCGGCTGAGCGGCGACGAAGCAGGGAAGCAGCCAGCGCGGCGATGGCCACAATCGCGGCGCTCAGCAGAAACAGTTCGGCCAGCATGGGTCAGCGTCCCTCCTCGCGGGCCTTCTCGATCTGCTGCGCGAGTTCGTCGAGTTCGGAGGCTGACAGCTTCGCCGCGGAGTGGTCTAGCAACGCGCTGGCCGCCTCTGCCGCTGACCCGCCGAAGAACGTATCCACCAGATGGCGGAGCGCCGACCGCCGGGCCTGTTCCGGACGAACCTTCGGCAGATAGACGTAACGCGGGCCCTCTTCTTCGTGGCGCAAGTGGCCCTTCTCTTCCAGCGTGCGGAGTTGGGCGCGGACGGCGGAATAGCCGGGCGGATCCGCCATCTCGGCGCGTACCTCGGCCGCCGTGGCTTGACCCAGGCGGAACAGCGCGTCCATGATTTGCCGCTCGCGGCGGCTGAGAGGATCTTGCGGCATATGCTATTTGCCCAGCACCATGCTAGAAAACTAGCACTAATTGGGCCTCCCGTTAAGGGCCTATCGCGGCACTGTCGCGCGTTGTCATAACATTCTATAGATGTCTGAGATTTCCCGCCGAATCTTCACTTCTTCCGCCGCCGCGGCCGCCGTCTCCGCTTGGACCGCCAAAAGCTACGCCGCCGTGCCCGGCGCCAACGACCGTTTGCGCGTGGGCGTGATCGGCTGCGGAGGCATGGCCACGGCCGGCCATATGCGCCCACTGACGCGCGCCAAAGACGAACTCAACATCGAGTTCCACTCCGTTTGCGATCTTTTTGACAAGCGCGCCGACTCGGCGTCGCAGCTCACCGGCGCGCCGAACAAGTCTCGCGACTACCGGAAGCTGCTCGACAACAAAGACGTCGACTACGTGCTGATCGCCACGCCCGAGCACTGGCACGCGCAGATTTCGATGGACGCCGCCGCGGCAGGTAAACACATCTACTGCGAAAAGCCGATGACGTGGAACGTGGACCAGGCGAAGAAAGTGGTGGCCAAACTGAATGCAGCCAAGAACATTCGCATGCAGGTGGGCGTGCAGGGCATGTCGGACGACTCCTACGAGGCGGCCAACAAATACGTGAAAGACGGGACCATCGGCAAGGTGGTGCTGGCGCAGATCGACTACTCGCGCAACTCGATGAAGCCGGATTTCCTGAACACGCCGGCCGACCCGAACATCAAGCCGGGCGTGAACTTCGACTGGAATGCCTGGCTGGGCTCCGCGCCCAAACGCCCGTTTGACCCGAATCGCTTCTTCAACTGGCGCCGCTATTGGGACTACTCAAGCGGCATCGCGAGTGACCTCTTTATTCACCGCGTGACGCGCATCATCAAGAGCCTCGGCCTCACCTTCCCGCAGCGCGGCGTCGGCACGGGCGGCAAGTTTGCCTGGCCCGACGCCGAGGGCGAAGTACCAGACACGATGAACATCTTACTCGACTACCCCGAAGGGTTGACCGTACAACTGGTTTCGTCGATGGGCAACAATTCGATGATCGAACACATGCTGCGCGGTCACAAAGCGACGCTATCGTTTAACCGCGAGGGCTTCGTAATCAAACCGCAGGATCCGTTCGCCAAAGAGGCGCAGGAGATTTCGTTCAAGAAGACAGGCCGCGAGGACACGGTGCTGCATCACAAAAACCTGCACAACGCGATTCGCCTGGGCGAAGCGCTGAAGTGCCCCGTGGAACTGGGCTACTACGGCGTGGTGGCGTCGCAGATTGGCGTGCAGTCGCTGCGCAAGCGGCAATACAGCGCCTGGGACCGCAACAAAGAACGGATCGTGAAAGCGTAATGTTGCGCGCGGGTTGGTGCGCGCTACTACTGCTGGGCGCCGTGTCGCTGCCCGCGCAGGAATTCGATCTGTTGCTGAAGGGCGGGCACGTGATTGACCCGCGCAACGGCATCAATGAGCCGCGAGACGTCGCCGTGAAGAATGGGCGCATCGCGGCGATGGCGCGCGATGTCGACGCGTCGCGCGCGCGGCAGACGCTGCCGGTGAATGGCCTCTACGTCACACCGGGACTGATCGATCTGCACGTGCACGTCTTCCACTCCACCGGCATTCCGGGCGCGTGGGCCGGCGATAACAGCGTGCAGCCGGACGCGTTCAGCTTCCGCACCGGCGTGACGACGATGGTGGACGCGGGCAGCTCCGGCTGGCGCAATTTTGAATCGTTCCGCCAGGGCGTGATCGACCGCGCTGAAACGCGCGTGCTGGCGATGATCAACATCGCGGGCTTCGGCATGATCACCGACATCACCGAGCAGGCGGACTTCGATCCGGAGGCCGTTGCCAAGCTCGCCGCGAAGCATAAGGATGTGGTGGTGGGCGTGAAGTCGGCGCACTATCGCAAGCCGGATTGGGAGAGCGTGGACAAAGCGCTCGCCGCCGGGCGCGCCGCGTCGATTCCGATCATGGTGGACTTCGGCTACTTCCTGCCCGAGCGCCCCTACTGGCAGTTGGTGACACAGCGGCTGCGGCCCGGCGATATCTCCACTCACATGTTCCGCGGTCCAGTGCCGTATGTGGACGCGAACGGCAAACTGTATCCGTATCTGCGCGAGGCGCGCAAACGCGGTGTGATTTTCGACGTGGGCCACGGCGGCGGGAGCTTTGTGATGCGCAACGCCGCGCCCGCCATCGCGAGCGGCTTTTACCCCGACACCATTTCCACGGACCTGCACAACGGCAGCATGAATGCCGGCATGCAGGACATGTTGACGACGATGTCGAAATGCCTGGTGATGGGCATGCCGCTGGTGGACGTGATTCGCGCTTCCACCTGGAAGCCCGCGCAGGTGATTCACCGCGACACGCTGGGGCACTTGAGCGTGGGCGCGGTGGCCGACATCGCTGCGCTCCAAGTACACAACGGCGACGTGGCGTACGCCGATGCGTACGGGGCGCGCTTCTACGGCAAGCAGCGCATCAGTGCGGACCTGACGGTGTATGGCGGCAGGGTGGTGTGGAACGTAGGCTCACGCGGCGGACTGGACTGGCGCAAGCTGGGCCCGACCTACGGCATCCGCGAAGGGTTTGACCACATCATTCCTCCACCGTCGAAGTAGGGCGGGCTTCGCCCGCGCGGGACTCTCCAGAAACTCCCCCGTAACCGACTGATTCGATTAAGCGGCAGGCTGGATGCGGAAACCAAGCTGGGCAGCTTTCCGTTGCAGCGAAGCC
This sequence comes from Acidobacteriota bacterium, assembly GCA_016871115.1. Classification (GTDB taxonomy): domain Bacteria; phylum Acidobacteriota; class Terriglobia; order Bryobacterales; family Bryobacteraceae; genus VFZP01. The sequence goes on along the minus strand of VFZP01000008.1, from coordinate 44 downwards.
AGTTCGCGTTGCCGGCGCTTTTCCTCAAACTCGGCAGCGCCGCG